>NZ_CP170174.1:0-208368 GCF_053165895.1 Lysinibacillus sp. fkY74-1
ATGTATTATTTTAGTGATTTGGAATTAGTTAGGTCTATAAATGACCCTATTCACGGGACTATAAAACTAAATGATTTAGAAATGGATATTATACAGCATCCATTATTTAAAAGATTGCACAATTTAAGACAGAATTCTTTCTTATACAAAGTATTTCCTTCTGCAAAGCATACGCGTTTTGAACACTCAATCGGTGTAATGCATTGTGCTCATAAATTATTAAGTGCTGTTATAGAAAACGGAACTACTGCAAACCAAGGTGAGGATATAGCGACAAAAGGACAATTTGAAGAACATAAAAATGTTGGAGTAGGGGTAGCGTTAGCAGAACATTTGAAAACCGAACAAAAAATAAGAATTTTCACTCATCTGAGAATCGCCGCTTTATTACATGATATTGGACATGGGCCATTGTCACACCTATTTGACTCATACGCTCCAAGCATTGAAGAATTTGAGAAAATTTTAGAATCAGACAGAATGTTAAAGAGCGATAATGAATATAGAAAGCAATTTAGTAAAATGTTAATTAGGTATAAAGAAAAAATGTTTGATAAGGGAGTTACTGATATAAGAATTGAACATGAACATGTTTCATCGTACTTTACTTATAAAATTTTAAAAGAATTGGAATTTGGTATAGAAGATATCTACAGCATCTTAACTATTCTCAAACCTGAGTTAGAACTTAATAATATTAAAGTAAATATATTTGAAAATGAATATAACATCTCGAAATTACTAACTGATATTGTAGCAAGTGCACCTATTGATTGTGATAGAATGGATTATTTAAAAAGAGATAGTTTTTTCGCAGGAGTTCCTTATGGTAACTATAGTGAGGACAGAATACTAAAAACGGTTTTATCTTATGCACATAATAATGAAATAAGAATGGGTTTAAAGATTAGTGGATTACATGCAATAGAAGGCTTTTTACTTTCAAGATATCAAATGTTCGTTCAAGTTTATGGACATAAAACTAATGAAGCATGCAATGCGATGTTGGATTATATTGGTAAGGGAGATAAATTGTCATTTCAGGCTTGGTCTGACAAGGAATTAAATTCGGAGGATTTTATTTCACTATATAAAGAACTTTCAGATGATAGTTTTTTATCCACTTTAAGTGAAAAATTAAAAAGTAATGATTTAAAAGGTAAAGATAAGACTATTCTGAATTTGAAAAATCGAGATTTATGGAAGAGAGTATATGAAGTTGAAGAGTATGTCCCTAGTAAGGATTATCAAACAAATGTAAAAACTACATTTAAACAATGCTTTGATGAGATGCAAGAACTTTATAATAATGATGTTCAGATTTATACTGGAGATCGTTTTCCACTAAAAGATATTGCATCAGTAGGAGCAAAGCTCCTTTCAAAAAACGAGCATTCTTACTATACTGTTTCTAATAAAGAATTAAAGAATAGTTCTCAAATTATTAAATCATTAAATCAAGGTTTACGTATCCACCGAATTTATGCATTGGATAAAAAAATTGTCAGTGATTGTAAGGAATATGCTGGAACGAACATTCATGCTTTAATTATGGATGCAGAAGTAGCTGATGCGGATGCTAAAGTGGAAAATTCATAAAATTTCAAAACAATTGGGCATGATTAGGATTCGTGCAGAGTTTACAAAGGTACTTACACATTTAAATGGAATTAAATTCTAATCATAATTGTTATAGGAAATGTATTAAACGCTAAATGTAATTTTAGAAAAGTTGGGAGTACCACTTTCGCATAGCGAAGGTGGTTTTTTGTTCCCATAAGCTTTCAAGAAAATTCTCTAAACAAAGGTAGATTTGTTCCCAAATAGTTTACCTTATTCGTGATGAATATTTATACTATATTTTAATGACTTGGGGTATTGATCGGATTCGATTAGGCTTCTGGAAAATGAAGCTCTTAAAGAATAAATGGCGAAAGTATTTAAAATTATATAGTAACGAATACTTTGAAAGTTAAATAATTACATAAGGTACGAATTATAAATATGGAATATTTTCCATATTTATACGCATCATAATTTAAGGGGGAGTATGTGTGTGGAAAAAAGTAAAAGAGATTTATTATAAACTTTTTATAATTTCTTTAGCAATATTCTTGTTTCTCTTTATGATATTCACGATATTCACAATAATATATAGAAGTATTAATGGTAATCTCGATTCAATTACTTGGATATCTATTGTAGCTGTTGCTTTATCAATCCCTGGTATAATGAATACGTTCGCCGATGAATTTAATCCAAA
Organism: Lysinibacillus sp. fkY74-1; assembly: GCF_053165895.1. Taxonomy (NCBI): domain Bacteria; kingdom Bacillati; phylum Bacillota; class Bacilli; order Caryophanales; family Bacillaceae; genus Lysinibacillus; species Lysinibacillus sp. fkY74-1. The sequence goes on from NZ_CP170174.1 coordinate 2,264, forward strand.
AAAGAAAACTTACAAATTATCTTGTCATTGTCCAAAATGTAAACATTTAATTCAAATGGATATGAAAGAAGAATAATACATAATTTAAGCATCTCAAAGGGAGATGCTTTTAGTTTGCGTCAAATTTTCTTAAATCTCCATTCTATACCATTTAAAGGTTGATGTGAGCTGTTCAAAGGCGAGTTCAGACTTACAAATTTCCCATTAGGTTTTGAACGTTCGTTTTACATTTGAAGCACTTTGTTGATCAAATAGTAATTGTTAATGATTAGTTTACTAATAGGGAGAAATTAGTGGAGAACTCTTTCTTTGCGAACCGTCAGTTTCTATAATTTGTTATATTTTAACGAAATAACAATATTTTTGTCTTATCACTAAATAATAGGTATAATATACTATCAGAGAATATATTTTATTAAGGTGGTAGATTTAATTGAAGTTTCTTTTCTCTATTGGTGCTGAATATAGCAGAAAAGATATAAAAAAATAATAGGTCATCCCGAACAAGATAGGGGGAATATGGGGTACAGGATATGCCCCTTTTAATGATTGTTACTTTATTTTTGCAAATATAGGGACAGCAGGTCGCACAGGTAATATTTACCCAAATCTATTGGTAAATAAAAATTTATATTGGTTTAGTAAAGGGACTGACTCTCTCCATACCCAACCATAAAAGCAATGAAGAGTGGTCAAAACAAAGTGTATATTATCACAAGAGAAAATAGTAATAATGTAAGTTTCGTATTTCAAGGACTTGGTTATGTAAGAGAATTTGATGATTCCAAACCTGCACATAAGGTATGGGGGTTAATTGATAATTTGGCGATTGTTTCTGACAAATATAAAGCTGACAAAGAAAAAATTCGTTGAAGGTACAAAAAAGAACACTTACTACTACTCGTTATGAAAGAAATCACAAAGCAAGATAAGCCTGTTTAAATCACTTTGGTTATAATTGCATGGTATGTAACTTCAATTTTGAGCGATTCTTCGGTGAAATTGGGAAAAAATTTATACAAGTTCATCATGAAATAGAAATTAGTACAATAGGAGAAGAATATGAAATAAATCCAATAACGGACTTGAAGCCGTTTTGTTCAAATTGCCCTGCAAAGCTACATAAACGCAAGCCAGCTTATTCAATTGATGAGTTGAGAGAAATTGCAGTTTTTTCAGTGTGGGAAAGAGTTTTATAATATTCCCTTGTTTTAAGTAACTTACAATTTAATACTTGTAGTCAAAGTTTCGATTGATTTATTTATAAAGGAATTAGTGTAATAATGATAAAAAAAGTAAATTTATGTATGATTTATGGAGGTTGGAAAATTGAAAAATAAAAGATATGTAAAAGATAAATTTTCAGCATATGATTTTTCGATTGAAGATTTGAAAGACAAAAATGTTGATGAAGATTTTATGGATGAAGTAGCAAACAAAACATGTGTATACATACAATATACAAATGATTTAAGGAAGTTTTATGTTGGTGAATCAAACAGATATATAACAAATGGTAGTAGAGGAAGGTTTATAGAGCATCTTGTTGAGGGTGCAACTGTATCAGGAAATATAGTACATAATGAATTTGACAGGGTGCTAATCATTATTAGCAAATATTTAAAAGGTAATGGTGATATTTTAGAAACAAAGTTACTGAAATATATGGATACAGAATTCCTGTTGATAAAAGACAAAGTGTTGGTTAACAGTAGAAAAAATCAAGAACATGCAGAAGAGATCTCTAATGAAATTGAGTCAGAATTATTCCCTGAACTTTGGGCTTTTATAAAAGAATTAAAATTTGTAAAAAGCGATTTAAAAAATGTAGAAAGAAATCCAATCAAGTACTACTCACCGTTTGGGAAAGTTTTAGATGACGTACAATCTGTCGCTATTTCTAGAATTGTTGAAACTGGGCTTTCAGAAGAAAATGATAGAAAAATTTTAATTCAAGGAGAGCCAGGCACAGGAAAAACTTTTATCGCTGCTTCTGCCATTTTTGAATTAATTAGATTGGGAAGAAAAGTAGCATTAATAGTAAACCAAACTTCAATGGTTAAGATTTATAATGATTTATTTAGACTTGTCACAAAATCAAATAAACCTTTCGTTGGATCATTGGCTACATTTAAAAATGCTCTTGTAAGAAAAGATTTTTCAATTAGTGATTTCTCATTATTAATTGTTGATGAAGCTCACCGATTAAAGCAACCTCAGGGGAAACACAATTATTTACCAAGTACCTATACATTAGATAGAAATAATATGGAACTAACAGAAATTGATATTATTGAGGGCTATGGTAAGAATCTTGTTTTTTTGTATGATGAATTTCAAGTAATTCGAGATAGCGATATTGACATAGAAAAATTTAAAGCAAGAGTAAACACTTCAACTGGATATGAAAAATTAATTCTTGATGTACAATATCGAATTAAATCAACATCAAGTATTGAATCGAGTAATTATACAAGCGGTATAAGAGACATTCTACAATTAGAGACAATTGAGTACGATAATCAAATATTTAATAATGGATATAAATTTAAAATTGTCGACACTTTAGAAAATCTAGTAGAAGAAGTAAAGGCTAAAACAAACGCAAGTTACAATAATGCTAGAATCTTAAGTGGCTTTTATAAAGAATGGATATCTAACGATGATTTAACTAATTATGAATGGAAAGCCTCTGAATACGGTGTTAATTTAAGGTGGAATACTCCAAATGATAAACTAGGTAGGAAAAATTGGTTGAAATACACTTCTGATAAGGGATTAGAATTTACTGAAGTGGGATGTATCCATGTAACTCAAGGGATGGATTTAGATTATGCAGGGGTCATTATTGGGAACGATTTGGATGTTACGGAAGATGAAGAGGGTAATGTAGTTTTAATTGGGAATTCAGATGATTACCATGATACAAATGGGATTCCTATTAAAGGAACTGATGATGGAAGTAGATTAACCGAATATATTAAGAAAGTATACTATATTTTATTAACAAGAGGCATTCATGGTACTTTTGTATATATTGAAAATCCTAAAGTAAAGAATTATTTTAAACAATTAATCGAGAAAAAAACTTTAGTCTAATACTGTATAAAAATCTTATTTAACAAACGAATTATCTATAAATTAACCATTATTACTTATTTATGGGATAATCCGTATGCTAGTAACTATTACTAGGTATCTGCCTACTTAATACTTATACAATGATAACATGACTGGTAAATAACTTGAGAATGAGGAATGCACTGTGGAACCCAATTCTTTAGAATATCAAAAAACAATTGCTCTTGAATTCAATGCTACAAAAAATAGAATAAGATATTTAATAGGCTCAGCTCATTGGGGCGAAGACGGTAGACATAAGGAAGTAATTTTAATGAATTTCTTAAAAAGATTTCTCCCAAATAATATTAAGGTAGGAACTGGTTTTATAAAAGAAGGAGCTAATATATCTAATCAAATTGATATAATTATCTATCACCCATCATTACCATTATATTACAAAGAAAATGATTTTATTATTGTACAACCTAAAAGTGTATTAGGAATAATTGAGGTAAAATCAAATCCTGATAAAAATAGACTTGCAAAAGCTATCTTTAAAGCAAGTCAGGTAGGAAATCTCATCAAAGATAATTTAATTTTTAACGGTTTATTTATATTTGGTGAGGTTAACAATAGTCAAAATTATTCACCAAAATTATTAAGAAGACCTCGAAATGGTGAATTTAAGAACGCGTTATTCGATGCATTATCAAAAAAAAATGGTATAAATCATATTGTCTCAATTGATGGTGCCTTTATAAAAAAGTGGAATGAAGATGCAAAGTTTAGTTGCTACGCTATTAAGGATCTAGCAGCAAGTTATTTTTTCTCTAATTTACTAGATACTATAAACAAAAGAACTAAATTATTAGGTATCCCAGAGTGTATGAATAACCATCTTTATCCTATACCAGAGGGTAAAGAAAATTATATAAAATGGGACGTAGAAAAATAACTGTTAATTAGCCTCATCCAGGTAAGTGTAATTTTCCCCAACGCTAATTTTAGTTATATGGCATTGAGTTTTTTACAATAAGGATAAAATCCCTTATAAATATGGATAACAATAGATTCTCCAATGTTAGGTTCTACTGCGCCTTCTTCATTTTTGAAAATCATAGAGTTAAATTGAGTGTCATAATCCTTGATAAATAAGGGTCCTGACACTTTTTTAATTTCAAAGAGTATCCTATACTCAATATAACTCCTCCTATAAAAATTTGTATATAAGATATACGAGTCATTTAGCAGATGGTTTAAATTTGATGCAATGAATATAATTATATCCATTTAATGGTATAATTTAAGAATTTTATGATTTAACTTTATTTTTTTTAATTAGCTACTAGAACATAGCAAATAGTAAATAATTAATATTTATCAATTTCTTAGTTGAAAATTGGATTAATTAAGAGAGACAACAAATTTGACCATCTAAAAGCGTAGGGTACTTGCTACGAGAGTGTTAGTAGGTATTTATCTCTCGTTTGTGGGTAATTATAGTTTTATAACAAGAGTAGTTTTCGAGTATAATAGAAGAAGTTTGGTTTTAATTTACATGTTAAAGGAGCTAAAGATTATGCCTGTGTATAATAAATTAGTAAGAGATAAGATTTTAGAGATTATCGAAGCAGATGGGTTAGCTTACAACGCTCGAATATTGGATTCTAGTGAACTATTAAAAGAAGTTAAGGCGAAGATGATTGAAGAAGCTAAAGAGTTTCATGCTGCAGATACTGTTCATGAGAGCATTGAAGAATTAGCAGATATATTAGAGTTAGTACATACAGCACTTAGTACATTAGGTGTAAGTTCTGAAGAACTAGAAGCGATTCGTGAGCAGAAGAAGGCTAAACGTGGTGGATTTGAAAAGGCGATTTATTTAATTGATGTAGAGGATAAGTAACCTATTTCCAATGGAGTGTTTAGATGAATAATTACTTAGAAAATGACAATACCTTGGAATCGAATTTTCGCTCGATTTACTTGTTTGGAAGAAACGTTGCAACTTATAAATTTGCGTTCGCTAAAACAATATTAAAGATAGGTGAACAAAATAAAAGTTTTGTGAGCTTAGAAGAATTATCCCCTATATTTGCAAAGTATATGTTGGAGCATATTAGGAATGGGAAACGACAAATAACAAGTCATTCATCTAAGTTTATTAGTGCATTAGATTTATTTCATCAAAACCAAATTACGTGGGAGCAGTTACTTGAGGTTACTGAAAAAGTAGGATTTAACAATGTTATAGATGCCTTTCATAACATTCCTAATGGTGAGCTTGATAAAAGATTTTATGAGAAGTCCATACGAGGAAAGACTTTAGGAATTACATTGACCGATAGCATCTATTTGTTGAATGAAAGCTCCCAAAAAGAAAATATATTCAGTGAAATTGAAGGTAGATGGAACTTAGTTGAAAACGCATGGACTGAACGAAATCCCAAACTAGAAGTTCAGTTTGATACAGACCTTGAGCAGTTTTTCTTTATAAAGCCTATGACACCACAGCAGTTCATGTTGTCACATGAAAGAATTAATCTAACTTCTGCTAGAAAGCCATTAAACGGGTATCAAAAGGGCAAATGCTTCTATTGCTATAGACCAATTTCAATTGAAAGTAACCAATTGAAGACTTGTGACATAGATCATTTCGTGCCACTTTCAAAACAGTTCAACAGTACACATGATTTAGACCTAAATGGTGTTTGGAATCTAGTTCTAAGCTGTCAGGATTGTAATAGAGGAGAAACTAATGGGAAGTTTGGGAGACTACCTGAAGACCACCTTTTACAACGGTTGTATAAACGTAATGAGTATCTAATCGAAAGCAATCACCCGTTAAAAGAAACAATAATTATGCGAACAGGGAAAAACTTGCAGCAAAGAGCAAACTTTTTAAATACGATTTATGGATTTGCGAAGTCCCTAAGTAGAGCTAGGTGGCAACCTAAACTTGAGTACGATATTGGATTTTAAGTATGTAATTTTTTGTATGGTGAGTGGATTAACAATAGGGGGCATGGTTTCCGATATTTAGGTAGTGAGTTTTCCTATATAAAGATGACCTCTGACAGCCACACGAATTGAAGTTGCTAACGAAACGATTCCATTTGATAATCAATTGATATACATCTTCCAAGCTCTTTACATCTACCAAATATTAAAGCTAGTGTTATAGAAGCTTCTAGGACGTTCAACCTTCTTTAGTTTACTTCTACTAACCGTTATGCCGCACTAGTAGTAAAATACATGTTGAGCCCGTTTAAAACACGGCTTACTTGTTCAACTGTGTAACTTATACTCATTTATCCTCTTTTTTAACGTGTGCAATGATTCCATCGTAGTTAAACCTTATTACTCCTCCGACAGTATAGCTAGGTAGCTTGCCGTTCTTAGCCCATTTTTATGCTATGAACTATGATACTCCGAATAATTCACCGACTTGTCTTGCGCTCCTAAACATGAACAATTTGCCTCCTTTATTCTTACTATAGTAATTATAAGATATAGCAAGGATTGAATAAACATAGCAATGAAACACGGGCTAGGGTAATAAAATACTTTTGTTCCCTTCATTACCTATATGTTAAAATGTGTTTATATACCTATTTTTTGGAGGGTTATTTGTGACTATATTAACAAAAAACAATTTATATGAAGAATTAGAAAAGTGGTACACAACAGAAAGACCACTGTATGAAAACTTAGCAAATAAAGTAAGGCTTTTAATTGAAGATATTCTGGAATTGAGTATCATTCAATTACTTCAAGAGCTAAAGATGTGGAAAGTGTGGTTAATAAAGCAAAATTGAAAAAGTATAAAAATCCTCAATCAGATATACAGGATTTTGCGGGTATAAGAGTTATAACATTTGTCAAATCGGATGTTATTAAAGCATGTGAGTTAATAAAGCCACAATTTGAAATTGATGAAGTAAATAGCGCTGATAAAGGGGAAGAATTAGGAGAGGATAGAGTAGGATACCGTTCGGTTCATTATGTAGCGACGTTTAAAGACGATAGATTAAGTTTACCTGAATATAAGAAGTTTGCAGGGCTAAACTTTGAAATTCAAATTCGGACTATTTTAGAACATGCATGGGCAGACATTTCTCATGATAGAACGTATAAGTTTAATAATAATTTAACAAATGTTAATGATATTAGAAGGAGGTTCGCGTTAGCTGCAGCTAGTCTAGAAATGGTAGATAGAGAATTTGACAGATTAGCTAACGAAATTGAACAGTTGTCAATTCAAGTAGCTGATGGGAATTTGAATTATGCTATAGACGGTACATCACTTTTTGCATATTTAGAAAGTAAATTTGGTGAAAAAGCTGTGTCTAGAGTGGTAAGTCCGGAAAGCATGGAAATGGTCTTAGAAGAGTTATCTATTATGAATGTAATTACTTTAACAGAGTTAGATAAAATTATAAATGAACTAGTAGGTGAAGATGTAAATAAATTGATTTCAGAAGAAATTGTAACTTATGTTGGTTTAGTTCGAAATATATTGATATTAAAATATAAAGAAGAATATTTTAAAAATGCATGGAGACATAATTGGATAGGAATTACAGATGAGGAATTGGAATTTTTCGGTAAATTTGGATTGGATTATTTTACTGTTGCTACTAAATTTGGTTTACAAATGGAGGAAGAGGAATACGATTTTGAAGAGTATAGAAATTAATATGAATTTTTATATATCAAAATATAATGGATTATAAAAGGTTTTTGAACCAAATTCGTAAATATCTAAGAGCCTTTTAATAAAGTTCTACATAAAAAAGATAGTGAGGAAATTTTATGCATTACATTGATAGTAAGGATAAGTATTTTACGAAAAAGCTCTTAATAGAGGCAAATAATGCTGCTATTAGGGAAGATAGAAACCGTCAGCTAAACGAAGAATATTTAAAATGTTTAGCTGATGATAAAGTTTATCCAATTGTCCTCTCTTTAGATGAACATAATAGGGGGGAAATTAGAGTGCAAATTTTGTTCGATGAGAAAGGTACAAGGGGATTTTTAGATTTAACAAAAGATAGATATAATCGCTTACCAACCGCGATTGTTAAAAAAGATGGAACAGTCGAACTTGAGTCAGAAGAATCAATTAATTCAAAAAGGTTATATCCCGAAGGTAGGGAATACTCAGAAAAAGTGAGTAAAAAAATGATCAGAGAAAGTAATTTTAGAACTAAGATACTTTCTGCATATAATAACCAATGTGCCATGTGTGAGGAGGATGATATCTCAATTTTAGTGGCTGCTCATATAAATCCTGCACATTTATGTTCGGATGATACAGTAAATAATGGTATTTGTCTTTGTAAAAATCATGACAAATTATATGAGGATGGGAGTATTTGTGTTAAACCTAATGGTGAGATATTTATTCAAGACGGAAAAACTAAATTAGAAAAAGATAAAATTCGTTTACCTAATAATAAAAGTTACCACCCATCTCCTGAGTGGTTGAACAAAAGGTTAGAATTGTCAATGAAACTAGGTGACTAAGAGCCACTTAGGGTTCAAATACTTCGAATGTTCTATTTTTATTCTGCCTGTATTGTTCACTACGCTCACCGAGCTCGAGGTTCGCTAGTTTATTATCTTTAATTTTTATTCTATTTTATTGGAACTATTAAGGAGCGGGCCCGCGTACGTATGAGCACGAAAAAACTGACGCAAAGTTCTTGTTGTTCGTCTGGTAAAGGAAGAAAAGTTTCTATCAGCATACGTAACCCATTACGTTGGGAGTACCTCGGTAAATTCCTCTTCTGTAGCTCCTAGTGCAAGTAATAACTCCGAAGTTAGGTAAACCCTATTCTCTATCTACGAATAGCGAAGCGGCAAGTTCAAAAAGCCTTTGTTTACTTACCCCGATGCTTTCCCCGCGACTTACTTATGGTATCTCTATCTCCTATTGGGTTTTGTCTTACAATCTACTGATCAAAAACTAACTCCTGGGTGTAAAGATACATAGAAACCTTTAATGATGAACTAAAGAAGCGTTAGAATTTATCAATAAGGCCATAAATAAAAGAGTTATGATTTTAAAAGCTAATCTACTCCGAAAGTTTAAACAAATGGAGGAATCTAGGAGTTTGTTGAGGACCTGCATAATACTAACCCTGAAAATTTGGAATACAAAAAATTAAAAGATTCTTTTATGAAAATCTTAAGGGATTCTTTATTGCTGAATAGGGTGATAGGCCTAACGGCTACTTATAATTATCATCAAGGCTATTAACAAAATCTTACCGACAAAGATTAGGGCATGAAGTTCTTTTTATAAATGTAAGAGGTGAATAGGATGTCTATTGAATTAATTGGTCCACAAGGGTATGAATATCAATATATAGTGACGGCGTTAGTCGGATTATCAAAGCTTAATGTAGTAGATGATTTGAGCCTTGTAATTGAAAAATCAGGCGGCGAGGATGCTGAGTTAACGCTTGTAGAGAATGGCGAACGAAGAGTAGTAGAGATACAGGTGAAGAGTACGAGCGTGGACTTGGGGTTACAGGGATTTACGGAATGGCTGGCACACTTTGAGGATCATAAGGCACAACCGAATTTGCTTTCAAGAGTAGAAAATGACCACGACCGCTATGCGTTGTTTGTCACAAGAGCGAGATGTACAGATGATATGAGGAATTTTTGTACGGATAAGCAAATATCGAAGCATGAACTCTCCCCTTTAGCTTCCAATAAAGTAAAGGATATGGTTGGATATTTACAAGGCTTGTATACCGGGAGATTGTCTCCCTTAAAGGGACGTAGGAAATTATATTGCGAGCAGCAGTCTCAGCATTTTAATGCCAATAAAACTGCATTAAGAGAAGTTATGGAACGTGTTATTGTTTGGGAGCAGCTTCAACTGGGAGAGTTGGAAAATCTTATTTATAGCATTTTAAATAAGGACTTTCTTATTCCACAAAGTAATACATATACCGTTTTACTTTATATCTTAGATGCGATAAAGAAATCGCGGGATAAACGGGGTGATGTGATTCCCCTGATTAGGGAGATTTTAAAGAAAAATGCAGCTAATAGAATTTTTCTAAATCCGGTCAACGTTTTCAGAGAGGAGACGACTCGATTAATAGAACAGCTAAAACAGGATAATGTTCTGTTACTGACAGGTGTTTCGTATTGCGGTAAGACACATACCGCTGAGTATATTGCGACCTATTTTCAAGATATGGGTTTTTACTGTAAACAGGAAAAAGACATTAGTGAAGCATACCGCTTTTTAATTAATGAAGAAAACGAGGACAGACTTTGTATTTTGGAGGATCCGTTTGGACATTTGAACTTTAAGCAGAATACACCCGATAAAATGGAAATGATCAGTAAAGTCATTAGTAAACTGAGAACAAACAGGAAGTTGATAGTTACCTCCCGAAAGGATTTACTGAAGCAGAATTATGGATTACCTGAGTTGAATAATTGGAAAATAGACAAATTTCAATGGAATGACCTATCTGTAGAAGATAAGAGTTTAATGTTTAAGGTTTGGGAGGAGTACTCGAAGCATAAAGCTCTACCTAAGGATATTATCCAAGTACTGAAATCAGGTATAGAACGGAGTACTTATGATCAGCTATTGCAGCCAGGTCAATTACGATATCTAGCCTATAAAGAGTTAGACGAACTGAAAGGAAAGAGCTTTGAGGAACTATATAGTTTGGCAAATGAGGATGCCAGAAATATTAGTGCATTTTTTAGTCAGCAAAGTACAGATTTTCTGAAAGTAATTTTGGTGTTAGGGTGTGGAGCTACAACCATTTCCCCAATTTTTTTAGATGTAATCAGGTACATACTCTCGAAGCCTCAGGGAAGATTAAGCATCAGAGAGGGCGGGTGGGATAGTGACTTTGATAGGGAACATTCATTTCCTGTCTACCCTGAATTAAGAGAGCTCACAGATGGGGAGTCCGAAGCGTTAGATCTTTTAGAAACAAGGGGATTTATTCAATTTGATTCTAACCATTATAGGTTTACACATCCTACATATTTAGAAGCAGTTAAACAGACAATCAAGTTTATGCATACGGGTATAAAGCAAAGAATCATGATTGAATTACTTGATCAAGGTATGTTCTGTTTGCATCCGAAAACAGCCTTTTTATTTACCAGAAATATTGAGTCTATTTACATAATGTTTGAGCATAATACTCACATTCAACAGCAGTTAGTTGACCTAGCCTATTCAGCTGGGACTAAGAGTATTTTTCCTGCGGTTCGTGATATCGCGATTACCTTTTTAATTAAAATTATTGAGCAATTAGATCATGAAAAGCAAAGGGATATCATCGATGTAATTCAACAACATACTCCAGGAATTATGCAGTTGAAATGGGAGGTGGATATTCCTTGGTTGGGTGGCCAAATCGGCTATAACATGAGCGATTATTGGAAAGCTGAAATGGATAATTTTGTAGATGTGACTGTATTAAGCACTTATTTAGATAAGGTAACTAAGGGAAAGTCATTATCAATAAGGGAAGCTTGGTTACTAGTAAACAACTTTTATTATAATTTTTCTGATTCCGATAATATTCGAATCTTACGCTATTTATTGACATTTGACGAAGCTTTTATCAGAGAAAAGGCAGCTTATCTTTTACTAAAAGTGTATGGAGGTTACTACCCAGAGGTCATTCCAACTGTCTTTTTGGATAATCATCCGAGTGTTATGTTTGCGGCTATTAAGGGTAGCTTCCATTTATGGTATAAGGTTGATTTTACAACAAAAGCAATCCTCCTACGCTATTTAAAACAGGCGTTGGAAAATAAATTTGTAGCTGCGGTTGCTCATGATTTTATGATTCACTTTAGTGAGTATTTAAAGTATAAAGAAGAAGGCTGGAAGGAATTAAAATCGGAACAAAAGGCAGAGTTGTGGAATCTGTGGGCGTACCTATTTCCATCATTCTTCAAAAGTATCCCTGAGAAGATGATTCAAATTCATGAGGCTCGTTTCTTTGATACTATCACTAAAGCAACATACTTTATTTGTCCGGAGCAAATTATTATTTTAGTTGAATCTTGGTTAGGTTGGGTCGATAGAAGATTAACGTTCTCTTTACCGGATGAGTTTGGCATGGCACTGGGGGAAATTTTAATTAAAGGAACGAAGTCTAATCCAGCAATCCGTGAACGACTTTCTTTACAATTACTTTCTCATCCAGATACAAACTTTTTGTTTGTTATTATAAACGACTTTATAAACGGATGGCATGACTTAACAGCGGTAGAACAAAATGAAGTACTGAAGCTAATACAATCGGAAGATAAAGTGGATGCAAGATGGTTGAAGGCACTGGCATTAACTAGAACAGATGTACCAGAAGAAATAGTAGGCGTTATTTTAGGAACTAACAATAAGTCTACATTTAAACAGGGACCGGACGATATTGTTCGGAACATGCCTGAAGAACTACTTACAGATTGCCTCCATGTCTATTCTGGATATCCACAACCTCTTTGGTGGTTAGGAACGCATCATGCTTATGATACTCAATGGGATGAGGTGATTCTGACACTGTTAGATCAAGAGAATCATAGGTCCTTTGAATTAGCATTAAGACTGTTTATTGGTAATGTAACTAGCCTCCATTTTTTTAAGAGAGATGAAGCATCTGTGCTTTCGCTCTGGAAGAGGCTTTGCCAAAGCTCAAATAACCAAACGAAAGTTAGTGCATTTAGATATCTGTTAAAAAATTCTTTACAAAAGGTTGGAGTGTACAGTAAGGATTTGTGGAGTATCTTCTTTTCAGAACTAAATAGTGATGAACAAAAGTTTTATTTAAATCAAATTGTTGAAGTGGTAGAAGGTTTGTCTTATAACGAAAAGCTGACCTATATTTTTCCCGAAACCATTGTTAATAAGGTACTTGAATATTTACCAATTGATCATATATCCTGGTTCATATTGTCTAACAGCGTAATGCCAGGTAATGAAAAGCTCGAATTTTTTGAGAAGATGTTGCAAACAGAAATCACGTCGCCGAGATTATTTGAAACCTATACGTATATTCGTAATTATTTTATAAATAATTTGGGATTATTGGAAGATTTAATAATTATCATGAAAGATAGTTTGAGAAAAAAAGCAGCTGCTCAAAAACTACAATTTGAAGATGAATTTGAGTTGGATGATTGGAATTCGGTGAGGTAGAGTATATCTTTTTAAGATGGTAAGATTCTTATAGAAAAAATTTTGGGTATTATAGAGAATTGGAAGGATTAATAATTGTTAGCTTAGTGGCACATGAGTGATTTGGAGGTTACTATAGACTTTTATAAAAACCTAAGTTGCACAATCATGTTTCTTGTTGCCACTATACACTCCACATATATGGTATATGGCAAAGTCTTCACCTAAAATTGTAGATGCTACTTCTAGTTTGGTCTTTACAGCTGAACAATTCATAGCAATTTAATAAGAGCTACCAGCAAATCATTTAAATAGTTACAGTGTAATTTTTTTATTGAATCGGTATAATCATAAATAAGATAAAAAGTTGGAAGGAGGAAGAATTGTGTTAGATCAAATCAATGAAAAAAAAGCACGTTTAGATAGGCTTCGACCACTTCCTAAATATACATTGAAAAGCTTACGGGAAAAGTTATTACTAGAATGGACGTATAATTCTAATGCAATTGAAGGCAATACACTAACAATTAACGAAACAAAAGTTGTTCTTGAGGGAATTACAGTCGGCGGAAAAACAATGCGAGAACATTTAGAAGTAATTAATCACCGTGATGCTATATCGTATGTAGAAGAAATTGTTCAAAAAAAAGAATCTTTATCTGAATGGCAAATCAAAAATCTTCATCGTCTTGTGTTGAAGGGGATAGATGACGAGTATGCGGGTGTTTACCGTGATCAACAAGTGTTTATTTCAGGTGCAAAGCATACACCCCCAGCTCCCCTCCTTATTCGTGAAAAGATGGACCAGCTAATGGGTTGGTATAATACCGAGGGGATTAAATTAAATCCTGTTGTCAGAGGTGCTATGCTACATGCGATTTTCGTTGGCATTCATCCATTTATCGACGGTAATGGCCGTACATCAAGATTATTATTGAACCTCGAGTTGATGAAAGATGGTTATCCACCAGTAGTTATTAAAGTGGAAAATCGTCTAGCTTATTATGAAGCGTTGGATAAAGCACACACGACGCTAGATTACAATGACTTTATTCAATTGGTGGTAGCAGAAGTAAATGATTCGTTAGATCTTTATTTAAGTGCGATGAATTAATAAAAATTTACTTGTAGCATTTATTGCACCAGGCATTATGGAAAATTGATGCAGAAAAAATGCAATTTAAATCTAAGGTGTACTAAGAATGTTGAAAAGGATGAATGCCAGGATGCCAAAAGTTTATCTTGTGAATACAAATAAAACTCATAATGCCCAAAATGAGAATGAGATGATAAATGAAAAAAAAGTAGCTGCTTACTATTCACCATGGAAATATTTTATCGATGAGATTGAAGCGGGTGATATTATTTATTTATATAGTAATAGCAGAGGAATAATAGCACGAGGTATAGCAACAGGTATAGTTGAAATATGTGATGTTTCTAATAGCATTAACGAAGAGCACTATATGAAACTTGAACGTTTTGAATTACTTAAAAGCCCGTTATCATCTTCAAAGATAACAGAGATTGCACAGTCAATTACTGATGAAAAGTATACAATTAAATGGAATCAGACCATGATTCATATACCATATTTTATTGGATTAAAGGTATGGCAATATATCACCAAAAACTGCTTCTGAAAAATTTCCATCTATCTATAGATTAGTTCCTAGAGTAATGTTCACACATTATATTATTAACATTATGGTGACTTATTCCAAATGCAAAAATGAAGCTCTATTCTATACTACAAACAAATGGAATAGATGGATTCTTTTAATATTTTGGCTCTTGTTCTAGTAAATTTCTCAGCTTTAAAATTGGGCTTTTATCGTTACACTAGTTTAATTGTAATGTGATAAATTTAAAGTCGTTTAATAATCCAATCTTTATGCCACAACTACGCTACTTGCCAGAATAATTACTCTTTTAACAGTCGATGGACATAGAAGATCAACGCAGCATACAATTGTATGCTGCGTTTTGGGTTAAGTATATGACTAAACAAAAACCTTAGTTTAATACTGTAGTGACGGTTGTTTTCCATATTTCATCGTTAACATTTTCATACTACTTACTTTCATAAGTACCTATTGTGATGTTATTTCAAAACACCTGTTAAAATAAGAAAAGAAGTCAGAAAAAATCAGCTTTCACTATGAAGATATCTGAAAAGTTAATGGTATTGTTCGAGATATAGATGGTACATTTATAACCAGAAAGCTAAATACACAAGGCTAATATAATAGCAAATAAGGGTAAATAAATAGTTCGATCTGAAAGGAAAGATATGTGATGCACAACAATGAGCAAAAATCAGAAGAGAGTCTAACTATAAAGGAGATATCCGAGTCTCTAAACGTTGCTGAAATTACTGTTTATAAATACATTGAAAAAGAACTTCTAGAAGAGATTGAACAACCTAATTTAAAATATGCAATTAATGGCCAACGATTATTTACTACTCAAAGTGTTTTAAATTTAAAGAAGCGGATGACGGATACTAAGAATCATATTAGTCTAAATGCGTACGCAAAAGAGAAGAAAGTAAGTCCTGAGTTATTAAAGAGAATTATTGCAAATAACGGCATAGTAATACCTAAAGGTTCTCATGGACTACGACAAACTTATTTAATTTCACCTGAAATAAGAGAAACTTTAGATCGACTTATATTGGAGAATAATTTTGCTCACTTCCGGACTAAAAAGAACTATTATAATAGCCACCATAACATAGCTTTATTACAATCGTTTCTTATTGATGATGGAAGAACCTATCGTGTTATGACAAATGGCCAAAGATGGGGATTCTATACAGAAACGGGCTTTACCGATTTTGAAAGCTTCACAAATGCGAAACCACTTTATGATATCCATAAACCCACTGTCAAATCCTCTTCGTATGTAAACTTTTCAATCCCTAAAAATGAGAAGAATGCATACCCCTATGTAGATGCTATATATAAAACGTTTGGTATTGAGAATGCTCAGATAATTTTAACGGAAGAGTATATAAATGTACGCATAAAAATGAATAGTTGGACAGTGGCTGATGATAGCGAACATATCCAAAGATTATCAGAATTAAATAATTTTACTATTAACGGTGAGATACGGCTTATTAATCAGGAGCTACACGTAATTTGCTTTGACAAACGTGTTGTAGTTGTTCTAGAAAAAGAATATCATCATCAACTATCTGAGTTAGCGAAAAAACTGAACATAACCGATAGTAGGCTCGCACAAAAGATCATTGAGGAATATATAGATAAGCATTAGAAAAAAGTATTTATTTTGAACAAAAACCTAGTGTATCTAAAATTTAGTCTTATATTGGAACAACCCTTCATCTACACTCAGTCTATTTCGTGTGAATGAAGGGATTTTTAGTTAGAAGCGAACCACACATGATATTTAATGTAAATCTTTTGACGGTATAGGATTTATGGTTTAATCATTTTTATGCATATACATATAGTCCTTTATATATATTAATTCCCATAATGTACTACCTAAAACGGTTAGTTTAGCACCATCTTAATAGTGATTGTCTGTCTATAATAGATAATGTTTCAAAAATCACAATTATTAGGAGGAAACTAATTGCTAAAGAAAATTTTCATTCAATTGATTGTTTTGGCAATGTTCATTGCCTTTATTCCTTTTGGGAATTTTGCAAGTGTGGCTGCCAAAGAATCTCCCAAAACAAATACGAAAGGAAACGAAAAAACTGAAGTAGTAGGAGAACGTACGCAAACTTCTAAAACGTTTAACAATTCTGATGGTACTTATACAACTGAAATATATGAAGCACCTATTCATTTTAAAGATAATAAAGGTAACTGGAAAGATATTGATAACGATCTACAAAAAAAGAAAAATAATGGCAAAGGACAATTTGAAAATAAAGCCAATAACTTTGCTGTGACATTTGATGAAAAACTTGAAGAGGAAACGAACAACGTACAAGTAGCGGATAACCAATACAACCTTAATATTGGATTAAAAGAAATTGAACAAAAAGGTGAAATAATTCCTGCTAAAGAGGTTATCGGGGTTGCTACAGATAATCAAATTGAGTACCAAAATGTTTTTGATAATATTTCCACTACATATTCTGTTGGAGAAAACTTTGTAAAAGAAGATATTATAATTAACAAAAAGCCCGAAAAAGGGTTACCACAAACCTTCTCATATCAACTATCCCTTGAAAATTTAACATATGAACAAATTAATAATCAAATACATTTAAAGGACGCCAAATCAGGTGAGTTGATTTATGTTATAGAAGCACCGTTTATGTATGATGCTTATAAATCTGTAGGCTTTCAATCTATTGACGGTACAAATTCTATACCAGAGGAAGCAAAATCTTATAATATCACGTTAAAAACACGAAAAGAAAACAATACTTTATGGATTGATTTAACACCAGATACAGCTTGGCTACAGGATACTAAAAGACAATACCCTATTGTCATTGACCCAACAATTGTACGTATCCAAGGAAACTCTAAAATGGTTGATACAACAATACGTAAAAAATTCCCAACCCAAACTGGAGGAAATGATACAGAGTTAGGTACAGGTACAGCCACAGACGGGAATATTGTTAGAACTTTATTGAAGTTTGATGTAACGCCTATTCCAGAAAAAAGCATTATTATGTCTGCGGATGTAAGTCTTTATCTATCTTCAACTAATGATCCAACTCCTATTAATTTAAGTATGCATGCTATGAAACGTTCATGGGATGAAAATACAGCAACATGGAATAACTATTCAACAGCAGGGGGTTGGACAACAGTAGGGGGAGATTATAATACCACGCCTCTTTCAACTGTTACAGGAGTCTCTTCAGTACCGAGTAATGTAGAAGAAGGTATTAAACGATGGTCTATTCCAACGAGTATGGTGAGTGGATGGCTATATAATCCAGAATCAAATCTTGGTTTATTATTAAAAAGCACTTCAGAAAGTACAATGATTTACAAAAAATTCATCAGTAGTGAAAGCACAACAAACCCACTCGCCTATAAACCAAAACTTGTCGTTACTTATAAAACACCTAACCGTTTAGGGTTGGAAGACTATTGGGATTATGCCACACATGATATTTCAAATGGAACGAACTATGTAAATTTAGGCACTAATAATAATGTTATTCAATACACAGATTTTAGCTTATTCAACTATGGAGGATTTGGTTTAGATTTTACTAGAACTTATAATAGTAAAGATTTTGAAAAATCTGCATTTGGCTATGGTTGGAGTTTTACAGGTTCAGAGAAATTATTTTATAATGATAAATATTTTAATGTTGAATATAAAGATGCAGATGGTACGGTCCATGTTTACTCATGGGATGGAGATAAGTATATTGCACCAGCAGGTAATTATGATAGTTTAGTTATGGTGGATAAGTACACTTTTAAACTGACTAGCAAAACTGGTATCACAACAACATTTAAAGTTAGAGAAAGCACTAGTGATACAGATATTGAAGTAGCATATATTACAGAGCAAAAAGATTTAAATAGCAATACAATCACTTATAATTATGATACATCAAATCAGCTTACTTCTATCAGTACTAATCTAGGCACAAAATTACTGTTAACTTATACTGATGGGCTTATTACAAATGCAAAATATAATAAACAAGATATAACGTATACGTATACTGATGGTTATTTAACACGAGTACTGGTTAAGAAAGATGACACTACAACAACACCTACTTCGTTCTACTACACAACTAATGGACAGTTAACAAAAATCATTGATAGTAAACAGAAGATTATGCTTTATGGATATAATAGTGAATTGGATTTAGCATCTGTAACAGAACCTTCATTAGACGGTCAAGTAGATTCAATCACCAACTACTCTTTAGATCGAACAAACAATATAGTATCTGTTACTAGCCCAGAAGGTATAGTTACACGCTATGGTTTAAATAACAACTTTAGCGTAACAAAAATATTTGAACCTTCAGGGGATACAACAACCTATAAACTAGATGAGAAAAGCTATAATGTTCTTTCACAAAATGTAATCTACTCAGATGGATCTACTTATACTAAAAATTTTAAGTATGATACAAAAGGAAATTTATTAAGCACTAATGATTCAAAAACTGTAACAGAATCCTATACGTATGATGAATATAGTAATGTTTTAACGCAAACAGATTCCAATCAGCAAACATCTACAAACACATATGAGCATGGAAATCTAAAGTCCTCTACAACACCTAAAGGGGACACAACTTCCTATACGTATAATGGTCATGGGGATTTGACACAAGTAAAATATCCTGATGGGAAAATTGAAACGTATAGTACAAGCTATGACAATAATCAAAAAACAATAAATTATCAAGACATTGAATTAGGTATCACAACTGAAACTGTAACTGATTTTAGTGGTAATATTCTCTCTTATGAAGACGGAAAAAAAGGGAAAACTCATTATCGCTACAATTTTAAAAATGAATTAGTAGAGGTAGAAGATGCTGCAAATAAAATAACGACTTATACTTATGATGCCAACAGTAATTTAACATCAGTGACAAATGCTGATGGTAAAAAACAAATGACTCTAAGCTATAATGCACAAAATGCCATAGAAAAAGAAACAAATGCCGAGGGAAAAGTAACAACTTATAATTATAATGCTGATGGCGCATTAAACGAGGTTATTAAAGCAACAGGTGAAAAAATCGCCTATACAACGTCAACTGACACCAATACACAGATTGTGAAAGTAAATGGGGTTAATCAGTTTTCAACACAAGTAGATGGTTTATCCACTACTGTCACAAATCATACTCTAAACAATCAAAAAGTTACGTATACACACTCAGAAAATGAACTATTACAAAGAGTAGACATTAACGCACCTGTAAATCGCTCGATTATGTATACTTATAAAAATGAAAAAGACTTAGCAAAAATTCAATATGGCCCAAATACAATTGAGTATGCTTCAGATGAAAATGGTCAAACTACCGAAGTCACGCTTGATGGACAATTATCAGCGAACTTCATATGGAACAAAAACAACTTATTGGAGAGCACAACTTTTGGAAATGCTGCAATTATTTTAAATAAGTACAAGGCGAATCAGTTACAAACTGAAACTTTAAAAACAAATAGTGAAACAACTTGGCGTACAAATTCATATGAATATGATAAAAATCAGCAAATTACTAAAGTGACGAATAATGATGGAACAGTCACTTATATGTACGACCCTTTAAATCAGCTAATTAAAGAACAATACAGTAATGGTTTATCCATATCATACACATATGATTCAGTAGGGAACCGTACTTCTAAAACTATTTTGCAAAACGGTATTTCAACTACAACCAGCTATAGTTATAATAATGCGAATCAAATGAAGACTGCTGGTGATAAGACTTATAATGTAAGTGACAACGGAAATGTAGAAAACGATGGTGTATTCCAATATGTTTGGAATGCCTTTGATCAATTAACAGAAATCAAGTCTCTAACAGGTGCAACAATTGCATCTTATCGTTATGATGAAAACGGACGTCGTGTATTTAGTAAAGATAGTAATGGTGAAACGTATTATCGTTATAATGGTCTGACAAATCAAGTCTTGTTTGAAGAAGATGCAAGTGGAGTTATTACCAAATCCTATACCTATGACGATAATGGTTCCCCTTTAACAATGACATATATGGGCTTAACTTATTACTACTTAACGAATTATCGAGGAGATGTATTAGCATTAACAGATAAAAAGGGTGACATTGTTGCAGAATACACGTATGATGCATGGGGAAATATTATGAGCCAAAAAGGTAATATGGCAAGTATTAATCCCTATCGTTATGCAAGTTATCGATATGATGAAGATACTAAACAATACTATTTAATGGCCCGCTACTATAATCCAAATACGGGTGTGTTCTTATCATTAGATCCGATTCGTGGAGATACTATAGATCCTTTAACACTGAATGGTTATGCTTATGCAAACAATAATCCTGTGATGAATATAGATCCAAATGGTGAATGGGCTCAAATTTTAATAGGAGGAGCCATTGGGGCCATTTTAGAAGTTATAAGTTATTATGCATCTCTAATTGCAAAATACGGGAAGAAGAAATATAGATCTCATGTTAATAAATGGACTCTAGTGGGGAAATTAGGGAAAGGCTTTGCACTAGGCGCAATTGGGATTGGTCTTCCTAACCATCTAATGAAGGCTGCAAATGTTACATCTAAAATTACTTCTGCATTTTTTGCAGGTCACTTTGCAGGAATAACTTATATGCTGGCAAACATACGGAATCTAAAAAAATTAAGTGTGAGGGGGTTCACAGAAAATCAAATTTTATCACTTTTTAGAGCTGAGGCTAGCGCCGTTTGGTATATGGTGAGTAGTGAAGTAACTAGATTATATAGAAAGTATAGATGAGGTATATAATGGATGAACTTTTAAATGTAGTAATATTTTCAATTATAGGCGCGATTGTCTCATTAAGTATAGTAGTTCTATTTTTAAAAAAGAAAAAAAATCATAAAGATTTTAAAGCAGTGGTTTTTACTTTTAGTCTTTTTTTATTGATTTGTTTATATCTAAGTGTCACAGGTTTGATAGATATAATAAATATAAAAAACGGCAATGTTCAATCAAGTGGAATGTGTAAAATAGTAGAATTCAATAACGTGGGAGGGAGATTTGGAAGTGAATCTTTTTTTCAAATTATAGTTAACGATATTACAGTAGAGGCAGATCACGAGGAGTTTTCTTATCTAAAAGAAGGCAATTATGAATGTACAATTCAATATGGGGAAAATACACTTAAATTAATAAATATAGAGTTCAAATAGTGTTCTAGTCTTCTTCATAAATAACCTCTCCTGATTTAATTTTCAACAAGCAGGGTTTTAAATATCCCTGTTTGTTTTTTATGGTCTAACATACATTACAAAGGATGAAAACCTTGAATTTAACAGTATAGTAATGAAAGACGTGATGACAGTAGCAAACGCTATTAAAAACACCTGGGTATCGACCTACAGAAATTTGGTCTATAAGCAACATTCATAGATATAGGCCCAGAATCAAAGGCAATATCTTAAGTAAGAATTCTATTCTCACATAGCAGATATAGGAATTATTATTGGATATTATACTATTGTTAGATATTTTAACAGATATGGGTGAAGTAGAGCGTGGAAATAAAAAAGCAGGAAAAGACATTAACACATCTATTTTTCGGTAGCTACACAATTGGATTTGTATTGGGGGGAGTTGCCTTTATTCTTTCTGAAAGAAATAGAGATTTTCAATTTACGTTTTCAAAAGAATACATTTTATGTTTTTTCATCTTTCTTCCAATTATATACTGGGTGTATCGTTACTCAGGAATAGTGTTAAATGATCAAAGTTTGAAAGTTAAATTATTATACTTTGTTTTATGGATATTAGGTATGTTTTTTGGCATAGTATTTTTTGAAATAATTTTAAATAATTTAGTAATAGGATGAGAAATAAAAGAAATTAAATAACTCCATATATTGATTTTCACAACAAGCAGGGTACCCTTGCTTGTTTTTTTAGACGAAAATTTAGTATACATTATATACAGTGTGAGAAATAGTAAGTTAAAGTTTTAAAACTGTATGACGATTAAACTTTACGATTATTACAAAAAGCCCAGCCACTGATAGTTCAGAGGTTTGGGCTCTTGTACTTTATCTTCTTTTATCCATCTCATTTAGCACCTTTTCACCATCTTTAGAAGACATGTTCGTGTACAATGAAGTTGTTTTAATATCTGAGTAACCTAATTGATCCCTTAATAAAATTATGTCTCCACCGCTCCGGATAAAATCTACTGCGAATGAATGTCTAAGTTTGTGGGGACTTTTCCCGTTTCTAAAGAAAGCAGATGTATATTTATTTACGATGTTTTGAATGGCTCTTCTAGATAAGGGTCTTACAACACCATAAACGCTAACAAAACAGAAAAGGGAGTTTTTAGCTCCTAGGTAACTAGAATCTCTAACTTCCATCTGCCTTTCCAAATTTTTCTCTTAACGGAAGAAAGTTAGTTTAGTTATTTTTGAAGAAGGAATTTAATTTTCCAATACTCCCTATTTTGATGGACATTAAAAGTTCAATAGAATCTTATTATAAGGGGAGGAAAAGAGACAAGTAAAAACCACTCATACGGAAACAAGTGGCGGGTACCTCATCGTATTTTGTTTCCACGTAGTTAATTAAAAATACTAATATAAAGTAATTTACATTCCACATAGTTAAGACCTTATAAATATAACATAAATATCGACTGTTCGATCCACAATGTATGTGAATTCCTTTTATCCGCATTAATTGTAATTTTTTCTATATATTATCAAAAATACAATTACCTTCTCTTATCCTTCTCGCATACCTGTACCTAAAATTAACAAGTTAAATTACCAAATCACAAACTTTATCTCTTTCAATCGGCTCCTGGCTTCTTTATATGTATTTAAATTACAAAAAAATAATTATATGGTAAAATAAGTTGATAAACGGAATAACAAGACTTTTTCTTAATTTTAGAATACTAGTTTGGAGGGTTTATATGAAAGGCATAAAGATAAGTATAATTACTTTATTTATTTTGGTATTTGTGTTGATTATCATGTTACTTAATGCTGGTCCCCCTAAGCCAATTGTATTGTCAGCAAATAATAAGATAACAATAGTACAAGGTTCTTATTGTTGGAAAAAAATAATTGGCACTGAATGTGTTGATAAAATTTCACCACCAGAAATTCTTGATAATAATAAAATTGTCCCTTTTTCAGTATCCCCTCAAAGTAAAATAAAAATCAATTTTAAGAAACAACCTGAAAAAGTAGAAGTTGAGAAATGGATGAATAACGGTGAAAGCGAAAAAGTAATAGTGGAAGATAATAGTATTTCTGTACCGAACGAAAAAGGCAAGTATTTATATATTATCTCTGGAAGATGGGATAAAGGGAGTTCTTCTTATATCTTTAGCGTAAAAGTAAAATAATTACAAATTAACCTTTATATTGTATTTTATTATGTTTATAATATATGTGTGTGAGTTCCGTAAGTGTATAAATAAAGGGGAGTTGGTAAAATGAAGTGGAAATTTAAAGGCTTTTTAATTATGCTATTACTTTGTGTAGTATCTCTACCAATTACAGCTGATGCTTATCAATTACTAGGATTTAAAAAGAAAGATAATTTAGATTTGTATTACAACATTAGTCAAGAGCTAATTGATATGGGTTATAAGCAAGATATTCTAAGAGGATTTACTGCGTGGCATTCAACTAATAAAGTTAAGTTTACTAAAGAGGTCTCGGTTAGTGGAAATGTTAATGTTGATTATGTAAATAGTAATTATGGTGATGCATATGCTACTCATCGTAATGGTTCCTCTACTTTATCAAACATAACAATGTATAAATCATGGAAAGGATTAGATCAAACTCGTAGAAGGGAAACTGCAGTTCATGAAGTAGGGCATGCTTTAGGTCTTGATCACACTCAAACAAAGAATAATTCCATATCCGTTATGAGGACAAAGGATTTTAATGATAAAGACTGGCCTTTACAAGACGACATTGATGGTATAAAAGCTTTGTATTAATTACATACGGCTATTACTCACACAAAAATTGTCGACAAAGGGGCAGGTAGTATGATAAATAGAAAGTTTCAAGTGTTTAGCTTTTTTTTAGTGTGTCTTTGTTTAATATTCTTTATAACCATTAAAGATAATAAAAAAATAGAGACTATTAATTTTGAAGGTAAAACTCTAGGTTTTGATAATTTAGAAGAGATGGAAGAAGCATCACCTGTAATTGTTCTTGGTACAAAAACAAAAGAAAATGATACTGAAGTTTTTAGATCAGACATTAATAACGATGTAATTGGTGGATATACAAAATCAAGTTTTTTAATTTCAGAAGTTTATAAAAATAACGATAACAAAGAAGATATAAAAACAAATTCTCAAATTACTGTGTCAGAAATGGCTTTTTATGATAAAGAAACAAATGCTATGTATACTGTGAATGATTATGAGAACATGGAGTTTGATAAAGAATATTTACTGTTTTTGGTTCCAGTAGATGATGGTATGTATGCCCCTAGAGGTGTAACTACTGGTAAAGTGCCAATGTTTGGATCTAACTCCTCTCTTAATTCTTTAAATGCTGTAGATAGTGATAATTCCGATCTAGCCATTATGAAAGATGCACAGCTTAAGTATAAAAAATAATAAAATTTCGTGGTCTACTAAAATGTAGCGTATTTATATCATTTAAAATAAGCAGCCTATGAGTAGGCTGCTTTTATATTTCTTATAAATAAAATTATCTTCTCTTATCCATTTCATTCAAAACTTTTTCGCCATCTCTTGACGACATATTAGTATACAATGAAGTCGTCTTTATATCTGAGTGACCTAATTGATCTCGTAATAAAATTATATCTCCACCGCTACGGATATAATCTACAGCAAACGAGTGTCTTAATTTATGGGGACTTTTACTACTTTTAAAGAAAGCCGAAGTATATTTATTAACGATGTTTTGAATTGCTCTTCTGGAAAGGGGCCTTACTACGCCACCGTACACACTCACGAAAAGGAAGGGGGATTGCTTAGCTCCAGGATACTTAGATTCTCTAATGTTCATATACCGTTCTAAGTCCTCAATGGCGCTTTCTAGAACTGAAACGGAATCAGGCTTATTACCTTTTCGTACAACATCTATGTACCGACTGTGCAAATGTATATTGTTCATCTCAATACTGGCAATTTCTCCAACGCGCATACCGGTACCTAAAATTAACGAGTTAATTGTCAAATCACGAATCTTATCTCGTTCATATCGACTTCTGGCTTCTGCAGAAGTTAATGTCTCGGTATAACCATTCTCAATAAATTTTAGATATGCTGAAATATCATCGTCATTTAATATAACTGCGTTAAGATCACGGGCTCTACGGCTGGCCGTTTCTCCTTTTTTATGTGTTACAATCTTAGACATTACATTTCGATAGAAATAACATTCGCCATCCTCATCCTCGGTTTCTTTGGTTAGATAATTGAAAAGGGATTTTAAAGCTTGAATTGATAAGGCAACAACCGCTTCTCCGCGATACGAAGGTAATTTTAAAGCTTTTGGTTTTTCATCAGTATCATTTTCATTTTTTGAAATATCTTCGTTACGCAAAAACTGAATATACATTTCTATTGTATCTTTCCGCATTCTATCTAACTCAGAGTAGGGGATAGCAGCCACATCCTCAGCTTCCACAAGCCCCTCTGAGAGCAACCAATTAAAGAAGTGTTTATATCTATAGAGATACTGCAAAAGGGTGTCAGGAGACAATCCAGCAGTTAATTTTGATTGTATATATTCCTTAACATAGAAGGGCATAGTATCACTATGTTTTTCTATTAGTTTACGGATATTTAATTTCTCAGGTGTAATAGCCATTTATAAAAACACTCCATTCCTTTCCGATTCTTCACAAAATACAATTTTAACGAACATTTGTTCGTATTTCAACTATTTTGCATTAGTTTTATAAAGTCATTTATACACGGGAGTCAGGCTGCGAGTGATAAGATCCGTAATCAAAAGGGAAACAGCCCAGACCACCAGCTTAGGTCCCAAAGTAATCGTTAAGTGGATAAGGATATGGCGTTGCACAGACACCCAGGATGTTGGCTTAGAAGCAGCCATTTAAAGAGTGCGTAATAGCTCATTGGTCGAGTGACGCTGCGCCGAAAATGTATATGCTAAGTGAAATCTAAGAGTTATGTAAAGATTAAATAAACAAAATAAATCTATTTATTTAAAACTACTGTCTATTTTTAAAGCATTTTTCATATAAATGAGTATCGCACCTTTGAAATTCTTCTTACTTAATTATAAATTTTAGTTCACTACTTAAATTGATTGTAATGCTCAACTATTTATACTAAGGGTGCGAATAAGTTAAGCAGATTAATTTAAGTAGTGTTTACTTGTATTGGTTTTCTAAGCTATCAAAAAACCTTCTTTTAATAATTGCGTTTCAAGGTTTATTTACATACTCTAATCCACTTTTTCAACGATTTATTCGTATACAATCATTTTACCACAAAGACCCATATGAATGTTCGTTAAATTTATATTTTGTGAACATTCGTAATTGAAAGTAAAAAATAAAGCTTGATTTACATGGTTAAGATTCCTTTGAAATTTCAAAAAAGTTTAATTTAACGTGTAATAAACGCTTATCGTACGATAAATCAACCTTTTTGTGATTCGCGTTATTGGATAATAATTATCTCTCGTTTTGAATTAAAAAAATAAGCCTCTTAACTCGCTGTTTACAGATCTTTTGACCCGTTTTAAACATACGAATTATAAAACTTATCAACATACAAAAAGTAATATTATCTCGTGTAGAAATATGTCTCCCAAATGATTCAATTGAAAAATTAGTTCACAAAATATTCTCTCTTCATTGATATATTTAATTATTTTTTAATTATTTCTTTCATTCTACATAAATTATGATAATTTTTTATAAATTCTGTAATTACATTTTCCATATGAGTTAAATATGTTTTTGCTTCTTCATTTTCTATATCATTTTCAATATCTTGTTTAGCAGAACAAATTTCTGAAATTAGAAGATAAAAACTATATAAGTCTAATTCATAAATTTTTGAAGCTCGATCCTTTGAATCTACTTTATTAAAATCCAACAAAAAGTATCTTCTACACATTTCCCCACTACTAATATCTAAAATTAAATTATCCTGGAATCTATAATTTCCGACTTGAGTAACAACTTTTATGTTAGAGCCAGTACGTGTAGATAAGTCAATATCATTTAACTTACCATATTCTTCAGGATTCAATAGATTTACTACATTAAGTTTTGATATGAAATAGGTCATCATACTTTTATTTGTTATATCTTGCAATTCTTCGATTCCCACCCATTCAATCCCTGCTTTTCTAAATATACTATTTACATCTGATTCTCCTTTTATTATTTTAGAATACTCATCTCCAGTTATATAAGTAATTTTATTCTTCATAACTATCCTCCAAACTAAATATAAAAACTTCATCAATTTTAGTAGTGCCATTTAAATATTGTAAATCTATATCAAAAATTCTTTTGATACCTTGTGCTAATCTGGTAGTCATTATTCCATTTTCTAATGCATATAGTAATTCATCAATACCATATAAAGTTAGTACTGCTAGCATTCCTAATTGTTTTTTGTTAATAAGATAATCATATATTATCCTTAAATTATATTTTGTTACGATTGAATCTACACTTATATTTAAATCAGAAGAATTTTGTTTAATATTTTTTAATTTACTATTTTTATCTACACTTAAGATTTTTTCATATTTTGTTTTAACTTCATTGAAAATTTTTTGTAGTTCATGTTCATTTAAGGTCTTAATAAATCTATAGGAAATTGATTTTTGGGTGTCAATATTAACATTGTTATCTTCTATGTATTTTCTTATAGTGTAACACCATTCCCATAAAAATATATCTCTGTCTTCAAGATAAATTATAAATAATGAATTTATACTATTTAATAAATAATTTAAAGTAGAAATTTTTATTTGATAAGAGTATGAACCATCATTATTGAATCTTTTTGCCTTTTTAACATTCTTCATTTGTACATCAATTTTAAAATTTGATGCATTGTTTTCTTCTAAAAGTAACTCTAATCTTAAATCAACTCCAAAGTCCATTTTGAATTCTTTTCTAACTAAAAACAATCTACCTTGGGATATTATTCTTTCTAATTCTTGTATACTCTTTATTTCTTGATGAAAACTCTCCAAAATCTTTGGTAATATATTCCTTCCTGTATAACTATCCATATATCAAACTCCAAACTATAAATAAAATAATCCCTTATACTTTCCTCCTACAAGGTCATATAATTGAACTCCAAACTTTCCGCATTCTCTATAAAATCTATAAATATTTTCGTGGGTATGTAAATCATAGAAGTTCTCTTAGATTGTCTGTTACTTCCTCAACAAAAAAAGAGTATTAAGCGAATACTTTTAAACAAATAAGGTCTAATATTCTCCTTTCTCACCTTTTACGTTTCTTCTAATACTACCAACAGTCCAATAAATTAGATAAGCAGCAACACCTACAATAGTACTGAGTATAGAAAATTGACTATGTTTAATAATTTTATCTGTAAATAGCTTTGCTTCTTTAATACTCTTAATATTATCATTTGTAAAATAACAAATTAATTCGTATTTAGCTTTTTTACAATCTTTAGTTTGTTTATTTGATGCAGCAACATTGGTTACCTTTTGTGTTTCTTCTGTTTCATTTAATTTGACATCAGATTTACTTGAATCATAAATAGTATCTGTAAATAGAATTACTGTGAAAATAATTGATAAAAGAGTAGCTGCTTGAGCATATCCCTTTTGATTAGATTCTATGTATTCTTTAGTTTTTTCAGGAAAACGATTGAAAAGTAGACTTGTTAAAGAGAGTGTTAAGAAAACACTATAAACAATTATTATGTTGAATACAGTTTTAGTTAATTCATCAGACCACCAAACTAATAAGATAAATGAAATATTAAAGAGATTGAAAACTAATATTAGTTCCGTCTTAAATGATTTTTTATTAACTGCAAAATAAAGGCAAATAAGATATATAAAAATAATTAGAAAAACTACCCAAGTACCTATAGATGAAAATATTATTAGTAACATTGTTAAGAAATAAACAGTCAACTCACTCAAAAAACCAATTATCACAAATATGTATAATGAAAAAATTGAAGAAATAAATATATTTAGCTTACTATCTGTTTCTAATTCTATGCTTTTTGTTGTTGCTAATAGTATTGAACCTACTAAACAAAATAATCCAGTAATAATAGATAATATTGTTACATAGTTATTTGGAGAAATTAGAAATATTATTAAACTTGTAATTAAACCTCCTACAAATAAATGAAATTTATTTGACATTATTTTCTTCATTTCTTTCTCCATTTCAATGATAATTTAAATAAACACCTACATTATAACCATTTATTAACTTTTTATAAAGTTATTTTCACCATACGACATGCCCCTCTTAATATCGGAGCCCATAAAAGTTCTATGCGCAAAAATTTCTAATTATTCTTTCAAAACTCTCCTTTGCTTTTTAATAACAAAGAATTCATTATAGTACTCATCTTTATTCTTATATACTATTGAGTACGAACGCCCCTTTACTTTACCTGACTTTAATACTTAAATGATATTTCACATTAAATATCGACGTTAATTTCAAACTAAAGAGTCACCCGACAAAGCGGTCACAATCTACTAACATCTGGTTACCTCTTTTTATAGCTGCACTTAAATAGGACAGGTCTTTTATTTAAAATATCATCATTTGTGGGTTCACTAAATGGAGTTATAACATCAAAAATTCTTTGCTTTTCAAAGCCAACATATTCAACAAATTCTAGATAATATTTTTGTCCTTTCTCCATTCCGACATTCATTTCACGTTCAGTTAAAAAGAAATCGAATGACTTTCTTCCACCTAAAGAACTCCCTTTAACCTCAATAAACTTTTCTACGATATCGCCACTCGGGTTAATGTCTATACTTTCTATGTCATACCCTAATCCATCTTTCTCTTTCGAAACATGTTTAACTCTATCTACTAGATCTTCTCTTCCCATATCTTTCAATCTTTCGATTTCAGAGTTAAATACAAATTCTTCTGCTAATTTACCAATCTTACTATTGTGTTCAGCTTTTGCAGCTAATAATTTCAAATGAGTTTCGGGGTCGATCGTAGAGTATTTATTTACTGCTTTTTTCTTCTGCGTTTTCTTCTTATCATCAGTTGACGTTTCATCAGAAGTTTCCATCATTTGCTTTTCTAAGACCTCAAAATACTCTTCAAAAACAAAATCGTAAAATAGGTCCAATAATAAACCTACATCACTTTCAAGTATAGTTTTATCAATATCTGTAATTAGATATTTTTTAGAAACAATTACTGACTTCTCATAATCCGCCGCAACCGTACCAGTAGTTTCTCCTAAATCGATTGAACCAGGCTGAATTCCAGCATACCTTTCGTCCCCTTCAATTGCCTCCATGATTTTTTTTGCAGGTATTTCAGCCATTGATTCTAATTTGCTTACATCTTTATCCGATACTGCATACGCTATCGATAAATAAGCAAATTCACCTTTTGAATCAAATAAGAGTACAACATAAACGCCTGCACTAAAACCAAATTTTGATATTCTGTCATCTCGAATACCAACCCACACGCTTCTCGCAGCATTACCCTGCCCAACTGAACCCTGCACAATTAAGTTACTTTTAAATGAATGTTCTTCAATTACATTCTCAAAAATATCTACAAGTCCCACAGTTATTGCTTGGCCAACTACTCCTTTTACTACCCCTTTACCTTTTTCTATAAAAGCTGGGATTGCTATTGGGAATAGCTTAAGATTATTTAAACACATTCCTTTTGGAGTTAATTCGTTAATCGCCTCCAAAAAACTTTCAAGAGTTTCTTTCGGCCATTCCTCTTTTAAAAATAAACTTGTTAATGTATTTCTGGAAATACTCATCTTCGCAGCAACTTCACCTTTTTTTATATTGCTGCTTTTAAAAAACTCTTCAATAAAATTCCCCATATGTATATTTAGACCTTTAATATCTTTTAATCCCACCATTCAAATTCCACCTTCGTTCTAATTAACTGAATAATACATCAAGGTAACACACTAGTCAACAGATCGTTTAATCCATGTCGCATTATATTCACATTTATTTATAAACAAAACCTTTAATATCAACAATTTATATAATTTCAGCCAGTTAATAATTTGATATTTTTTTGCACAAAAACCAACATCATCTAACATGAATTCTAGATTTGTATATCAAACATTCCTTTCTTTTTGTTAATGAAAAAAGCACTCCACCTACGATTCTTTAGTTCCGAAACTCAACTGACCGAGTACTGTAAAATTGAATCATAATACAAAGTGCTTATTTCTCTAAGATAACGTTATAAAACTGTACGTCCCAGGAGGGATTTGAAATCGCGTCCTAATACTTAGCTTATCACTATATTAGTTATCTCGTGCTTATGGAAGCACCAAAGTTTAAGACTATTTTTAAGAAGATATTATAATTACCGTTGCTCACTGACTTTCAGAGCTAAGGGAAGTCAGTCACGCTGTTTTTATGATATTGTAAATAAAAGAAATTTTACAAAAAAATAGTAAAGATTAAAGGGGGGATAAACATATGAGTATATTTTTTACTGTCAGTATGATTATAATGTTATGTTTCTTAGCGGGAATTATCGTATTCATCTTGCTTAAACCAGACAAATATGCTGAAGAACAGCAATTTATAAGAAGATTTTTTTATTTTATCTTTGTTGTATTCTTAATTGCAGGGGTATTAACAGAAGAAATAGATATCACAGACTGGAAAATACTAACTGTATTCATTATCTTTTCTGTTTTCGTTGATTTAACTATTTTGCAAACGCCAGATATAACTAAGTTTTGGAATGCTGAGTTTCAGCAAAGTAGCTATATAAAGAGAACAATACAAAAGAATAAAGAGGTTTTACGTAATACCGAGATGAAGGTACAAAGCTTCACAGATATAATTTCTAATACTCCTTCATATTTCGAAAATAAAGTGAGCGTGACAAATTGGAGAAAGTATAAAAAGGAATTGATTGATTATTTAAATCAATATGCAGATACATCCCAGTTCAACATTGCAATCTTTGCTGTTGAAACCGTAGGGTCTCCTGAAGAACTTCATACTGAGATTGCAAGGGTTTTAAATAATGTAATTAGGTGTTACAACAAATCTATTGAAGACTCTGATTGGCGAAATGAATTAATTCAAAAGTTAAGTTCTGGACAATCCATAGAATTCATTAATAAAGATGAAGACATAGGTGAAGATTTTAAGAAAGGTATTTGGATAGTAGCTTATTATGGTCAAGCATACAATATGTTAATAGGTATACGTTCGAATGGGATAGAAGTAAATGGGATAGATGCGTCACATATACTAAACCTTGCAGAGATATTTGATTGGCACATGATTGAATAATCTATATATAAACTATATAATTAATATATAGAATCCAAAGGAGGAAGAAGTTATGAAAACAATTGATAGACAAGCTCCTTCTAAGATTCAGAAGGAGAACGGAAATAGAAAAGCAGGTATTCAGAAGTCTGCAAGTTCACAAGCAAAAAGTAAAAAGTCGTACAAACCAAAAATGACAGTTCCAGTGAATTTTGAAGAAATTATAGAAATGAATGAAAAGGCTTTACAGATTATCGCGAAGAGAGCATAACATATATTATGTAGGATACAGAAGTTAAAACTTCTGTATCCTTTTTTGTATTATGATTCCCTTTTTCGGAGATAGTGTATGTATATTGTACAAAGAAAGGGAATTAATGTGGGAATAAAAAGAAATAAGTCTTCAAAAAATCCAAATCGTATGAAAATGAGTGTACCTAAAATGGGCTTTTCTGTTTCAAAAGATAACCAGAGAATTTTAGATGCTTTTGAAGAAAAAGAAAAGAAAAAACATAAGAAAAGAAAAGATAGATAAGCCTGATAATCAAACCCCATTATAGAATGGGGTTTGTTAAAAGGAAGTACCGATTTGCTAGGTACTTCCTTACTTACATTAAGATAAATTGTTCTACTAATTTAAAATTGGCCAACAATTTCTAAGGTTCTTTGTAAAACTTTGGCCATCTCAGCACGCGTTAAATTAGCGTGAGGATCGAAATAATTACCTGGCTTACCACTAAAAATTCCAAGTGCATTCATTACTGCTACGGCAGGTTTTGCCTCTTCAGAAATTTTAGCAACATCACTAAAATCAAGTTTTTCTGATTCATCTTTTTCAACCTTTAAATACTCAAAAGCTCTATCTAACATAACAGCAGCTTGTTGTCGCGTTAATGGACTATTTGGATTAAATTTCGTTGTAGTTATACCTTTGATAATGCCTGTTGAATATAGAGCTTGTATATCTTTAGCAAACCAATCTTTTTCTTTTACATCCTTAAAGACCCCATCGTAATCCTCTGATATATCTATCCCTAACCCTCTTACCAACATAGCACTGAATTCGGCTCTAGTTAGAGAATCATTAGGCTTGTAGTAATCTGGTGTTTTTCCATTAACGATATAACGGCTTGCTAATTCTTCAATTGCTGCCTTACTAAATACACCTTCAATATCCTTAAATGTAATTCGGTTTGTGGAGAACTTAAATTCCCCTGTTTTTTTCACTTTAAATTGCAATTGATCTGGTGCAGTAAATGTAAACGGTACAGCTATATACTGACCATTTTCAAAACGTAAAACATACACTTTCTTGGATTCTTTAGTAATTTGAATTGGCTTCGAAAAAGTTGTTACTTCTTTACCATCAGCCGTAATTTTTAATTGATAATGTTGATTCGCTTTTAGGATCCATTGAACTTCCCATTTTTTTGCTTTAAATTCAATTGGAATTTTAATTTTAATATCCCCATGTTCTAATGTGAGCATATCATTAGCAGGATTTGTAATAATCCATTTGCCATTTTCGTCGTAATCGATTGTTTCTGCAACTGTACCACTAGGTAATTCAGGTTTAACTACTGGTGGTTTTGGTTTTATTGGCTGTGGGTCGACAACTACAGGTGGAGATGTTGGTGTAACTACCGTTAAATCAGTCTTTCCTTCATCTCCAATTTCCTCAAAACTATAGCCCAACTCTGCTAAAAGCATTGCCTTATATGAACCTTTGTGTAACTTTTCCAGTATATAATCCTTCACTTCCAATTTATATTTTTCAGAAGGAGAGGCCTTATAGGATTTAACACTTGCTAAAGCGTAAAAAGTTTTAAATACATATTCCGCGTGATTTTCATTTTCAGTTCCCCACTCTCCATAAGGGGTAGATGAGACACGTAAATAACTATCATTTAAAGAAGCTACCGTCATTTTAGAGCGAACTAGAGAAGCCTCTGAACCGATTGTAGACTTTGGTTCGATTAAAGCTAATAGAGTATCTTTAACTCTTCCATCCACTAATTTAGAAATCTTGTCTTCCGCTCCTATTTCTTGTCCATAAGCAGCTTGAATTGCCTCTAACAAAACGCTAAGCTCTTCCAATGTGTATTCAGACACATCTTTTTCTGCAGCGTAGTCATGAATATGCTGAACATACAACTCTAAAACCTCATCTTCTATAAATGAAAGATTTAGTGTTTCAAGTAATGAAGCTTGAATAAAATCTACGGTTAATTTATCCACTCGAATCTTATCTATTTCAACATTTTCATCTACTGGTTGTGTCAAATTGGTATCAGCATTTTCTGTTGTATTGTGTTCAGCTGGAACTTCTATTTCTTCCTGAAGGCTTCCATCAGTTTCTGTATCGTCAGTGTCATCGTCTTCGGTGTTTTTATCACTTTCTAAACCATTATTTGGTTGTTTAACTTCGTCTGTATCCTGTGTGTCAGGTAGAGTTTCATTATCCTTATTCTCTTCTTTGTCACTAGTTTCCACGTTTTCTTCTTGTTTGGGTTTGATAACAAATGAAATAACGTGTTCTGTCGTTTCATCAGACAGAGTAAATGATTGAATAGGTTCTCCGACTATTATGTAGCCTTCAGGTGCATGGCCAACTACTTCAATCTCTCCATACGGAACTTCTGTCATCCAGTTCTCAGCAATAACTTCTCCATTTTCTTCTGAAAGATATTGAACAAGGTATTTGCCAGTAGTAGCATCATTAGATAAGTCTTTCAGAATTTTTTCGATTTCCGTTCTAATTTCATCTTCTGTTACCTTTAGAGCAATAGCAATTTCTTTAATTACTTGATTTAGGGCCTTATCATCGTGCAGATAATCTACAACACTACTTAGCGCAGCTGGCTGAGGATAGCTATCTAAAGTTGGGAGCACAGATGCATCAGCATATTCCTTTTGGTAAGCAATAATAAATTCTAGCTTCATCTCTCGCTTTGCTAGCTCTAAGGCATTAATTAATTTCAGAACCTGGATGACTTGCTCTTTAGTCACAGTATCCCCTAAATTGTCAATTCCCTCACGGTAATCAGGCATAAGTTCTTCATATACCTTTTCCCCTGTATAATCGGCCAATTCGTCAGATGTTACCGACTCTAAGTCGTTTATAATTTTATCCAGCAAATCTTCTTTCTTGTTATCGATTTCTATTTGCAGGACATCTAAGCGATTCTGTAAAGCTGCTTTTTCCTCACTAATAGGAAGGGCGTCTACAAGCTTTTGGGCCTCATTTTTGTGTTTTTGAAGTAGTGAAACTTCTGCCTTTGATACACCCTGCTCAGCTTGTATGAACTGACTGACTATATCTAAACGTTCTTGTAGTCCTATCTTAGCTTTGCTATCTGGTAATACATCTACTAACTGCTGGGCATATTCATTATCTGTTT
This sequence comes from Lysinibacillus sp. fkY74-1, assembly GCF_053165895.1. Lineage (NCBI taxonomy): Bacteria > Bacillati > Bacillota > Bacilli > Caryophanales > Bacillaceae > Lysinibacillus > Lysinibacillus sp. fkY74-1. The sequence goes on from NZ_CP170174.1 coordinate 39,097, forward strand.
GTTCTTTGGATATTTCTGCTTTCTCAACAGCTTGGGATGCTTCCTTGTATGATTTAACATGTGTTTGAATCTCAACTAAACGTTCTTGCAACTCGTCTTTTAAGGAGCCATCTTCTAATGAGTCGACTTTTTCTTGTGCCTTATCTTGGTCTTCTTGGAGTAAAGAATCCTCAACTTTGCTAACCGCATCTTTTGATTGGTCTTCTTTCGATTTGTTTTCGATTGTATCCTGTAGATTAGCTACTCGGTCAAGAAGTTCTTCCTTTTTAGGGCTTTCAGGTAGAGCTTCAACTAATTCTTTTGCTACATCCAATTCTGTTTGTGTTTTGGATGTTTCAGCTTGTTCTAATGCTGCAATTGCCTCTTTGAGCTTAAATAATGCATCCAAGCGCTTTTGTAGTTCAGCTTTTTTCGTATTGCCAGTATCAATTTCATCTACTAACGTTTGTGCTGTTACTTGGTCAGCTTCCTCTAAAGTAGTTTCAGCATTTCCAACTGCTGCAGTTGCATCAATTACAGTCTGAACAGCATCCAGACGTTGTAGCAAATTATCTTTTGGTGTACCATCAGGCAATTGTTCAACTAATGCTAGTGCTGCATCTTTATCTGCTTGTTGATACGTTGTTTCAGATTTTATGACACTTTCTATCACATTTGAATACGCAATAACTACATCTAACTGTTTTCTTAAATCATTTTTAACGGTTAACCAATCAGGAACATTAACTAACTTTTCTTCAGCAGTTGAAATGGCTTTAGCTAATTCTTCTTTTGTATGAAGTTCTTCAGCAATCTTAATAGCTGTTCTTGCTTCTTCAATGATTGTGCTGAGGTTTATCCAACTCTGATAATTTTCTACACTTGGAGTTTTAACTGTTCCACCTTCAAATGAAGCAACATAATTATCAATAATCGATTTCAATGCGCTAATATTATCTGGTGTTACACCAACTACCCCTGCCCATGTAAAGTCATCTTCGGTAGCAGTTTTGTAGTTATTAATTAGCCATTCTAGACGATTGTTTTGTACAAATAATTTTACTAAACTTTCAAGCTGGCCGTTCTTTCCACCCAGTTTAGTAGCGGTGTTTTCTACTTCTCGTATTTCCCGCTCAGAGGATACATTCACTTTAATTGCTAATGTCTTATCATACAGCTCCTTTAATGATGTAATTGTTGTTTTATCCATTTCATCAAAAGGTGAGCCTGAATCCGCTTCTAATGCCTGTAGAAAGCGTTTAAACATTTCCACATCTGATACTGTTACCACAGGCTTGCTGGAGATTGTTAATTTGCGTTCTGTTAACTTATCCTTAGCGTAAATCTCCACAAATTCATCGTATACACCATCAGCCAAGTCATATGTAACGGCAACTTTACCATCCGTCGTTCTAACAGTCTTAGACTCACCGTTAAATGTTACAGTTACATCATGTTCTGTATCATCTGAGTCATTAATTGTTGCGACTACCTGAAGCTGACCATTATTGATATATTCATATCGATCGTCTAACACGATGATATCTGGGATACCATTATCTAGATATGCCTGCATATCCTTATGTAATTGACCTTCCCATAATACATCTGTAGCAGTACGTGCTTCTGACTTCTCATTTTCATCATGAAGATCATTGTATTCAATGACTTCCTGCATAGCTATAACGATAGTTTTCATATAATCTTTAGTTTGCTGGAAGTCTACAGAATTGACCTTGTCAGATAGAACTTGGTCTTTACTTGCTTCTCTTTTAAAAGTTTGTCGGTATAGTACTAGTTCATCTACAGTGATGACAACAGGGTTTAAACGTTCTTGAGCATATGTTGGCACCTTACTATGCAATGTATCTACCGCACTTTGTGTCACATCACTAAGGGCAATCTTTAACGCATTCACAAAATCTACTAAATCCTGTGCATTTGTATTATCCCCCAGAGGTTTAAAGACATCTTTAAATTCATCGTAAAAGTCGCTATTCTCAGAAATCACATCAATTACACCAAATTTATCCAGATCATCTGGGGTAATAGTTTCTAGGTTAGACATGTAATCCTTAATAACTTGTGTTAGGCGATCTTCTAAACCCTTCTTATTATCAGCATTCTCAACTGCTTTCACTTTATCTTGAGCATCCTTTATCGCATCCCATGAAATTCTACCATTCTCAGCTTCCATAACTGATATAGCGTTGTCAGCATCATGATAACGTTGCAATTCGTTTATACGGTCCACAAGAGCTTCTTTTTCAGTTGAAGGAACTAATGTTTCAACAAGATTTTTTGCTAGCTCAAAATCGGCTTTAACAAGGGCATTTTCAGCATTTTCAGTAGCAACAGTTGCAGTCACTAAATCTAAACGGTTTTCCCAGCTTGTAATCGTTTCACTAGCTTCCACCGTTTTCGACTGTAATTCTGAGATCGCTTCCTTTGCTTCCGAAAGTACCTCCTCTGAACGTGTAGTCTCATACTTAAAGATAGATTCATAGGCATTATAAAAGGATTCATGCTGTTCTGGTGTCCATGTATTATATCCATCACTATGACCGGTCATTTCATTCGTATAGCTTTCAGCATCATCTACTTTAATGATAGGTAAAGAAGCAGTATACGCTTCACTATCCTCTAGACCATCTGAAGCCGTCACTTGCATGTCTTCATGATGATATCCTTTAGGTACTTGTTTGCCCTGATAATCGACACTAAACTTTCCTTCAATCACAGGAGCAGTTACCACATGGTTAAGGTGTTTGACTTTTGCTGTTAATGCATCATGATCCTCATCTGCCGCTGTCCCCTCAATCGTAAGATGTGTCTGGTCATCTAGTACGACATGGTTAGGTAATTCATTGACCATTAAGGTTGGTTTGGTATTTGACACGGTTACATCCACTTGAACCGTTGTCGCTTCATACCCATCGGTTGCAGTAATAGTTAACTTCGATTCACCTTTGCCTACACCTGTTACTTTGAGTTGGCTACCATTTTCAATCACTGCTTGTACATTTGCTTCTGAAGATGATACAACTTCAAATTTCAGTTGATGGCCATCAGGATCATTAAAGTGGTCCGTTAAGTCAATCACCTGTTCTTTGCCTATTCCTTTGATAGCAAGAGCTTCAAAGACTTTCGACACCACTGGTTTTTGATTTACTTTAGTAACTTCTATAGTTCGAACTGTACTATTGCCTTTGTTATCTATTGCAAACACTGTATATATTCCGTTTTCTGAAACTGTAAAACTTGAAGGAGTAGACTGACCTGTAGCTATTTCAGTACCACCATTAACAAAATATAACGTTGACTGATTTCCTTTAGCCCACTTAACTGTTTGTACTGTACCTGAATCGTATGTGCGAACACTTATAGTAGGAGTTAACGAATAATCTTTTTGCACCTCTAACTCGATAATAGGAGGTGTAGTATCTCCTGCTAATACTCGTTGCCCGCGCTCATACCAATACCCGTCTGTATGTGTAGCATTGTTCGGAAATGCATTATATCCTGCCTGTAGGCTTTGTATAAAAGTTTTAACAGGATCACCTTTATTAATTTGCTTTTCTTCATAAAAAATGCTGTATCCAGTTGATACCGAATGTCTCTCTATATTTCTATAATTAGGATTAGCAAGCATCTCATAAACCTTTGCTGAGTATTGTTCAGAAGTCATTTCGGAGTTCGGGTAAAAAACTTGTTTAGATTCCCAAGTTTCGTAAGTTTCCTCCACAAGCTTAAACTTATTCCAGTAGTACATAACTGGTTGTATAGATTTAATAGAGCTCTCAGTATCTGAAGTAGCTTTACCGTCACTAACCATTAATCTGAATTTTACACTCGATTTGTCCATTGGTACTGTATATTCAAAATTTTTGGTAAAACTGGAATAAACTTGAATCCAGTTATTAGTACCATTATAAGCTGCGTATAGTGTATAAGTTAAAGGGTCTCCATTAGGATCTGTGGCACTCCATGAAATAATATGTTTATCATTGTGCTCAAATTGCACGTTCGGAATATCTAAAGTGGGTGTGGATGGGGGAGAATTTGTTTCCTCAGAACCGACATATTCATAATAATAGCCTCCCTCTCCGTATCCTCCGAAAGGATATGCATTACTAACTGTAGATGTGACTTGCCCTACATATATCTTTTCTCCGCCTCCTGTAGTTTCTTGCCACGTAACAATAATATACATACCTTCGTATCTCATTGACCCATTTACTTGTGTAGCAAAATAATTAGCTTCTGAAGCATTTGATACATCAAACTGTTTTTCCATCGGTACTGTTGTTCCAGTACTTATTGCATATTTATTCCATTTATATATTGTTGCAGCTTCAACTGTTTGTACGTTTAAATTTCCTACTATACCTGGGACAGCTATACCAGTCACTAACATTAAGTTAGTCACTTTTTTCAGTGTTGAATTTCTTCTATTCCTCGTTTTGTTACTCTTTTTATCTTTTGACAAAGATATTCCGCCCCTTTTTATTATATTTTGAAACATACGTTTTACATAAAAGGTTATTAACAAGAAAAGGAAGTACCAAATAAACACACATGAGTGCATTTATTCGGTACTTCCGAATTTTTTTAATTACGCTATACTTTTATATTTGACTCTACAACTAATACAAAATAATTAATTATAAATTTAGTATAATTTTATTTATAAAACTTGTTCCTTACTTAATTGGTATTAGTTAATACCATTCACTTAATCTCAGAGATCGCATTAAAATTTTGGCCATTTGAGCGCGTGTTAGATTATCAGTTGGATTGAACTTTATTTCTTGACCACTTACTAAGACATCTTGACTTGCAAGATACAGAACTGAGCCTTTTGCGTAATCACTCACTCGGTCCATGTCTTCTAAAGAAATTTTTTCAATTGTCCTAGTGTTAACACCCATATAGTTTAGCATACGGCCAATCATAGCAGCTGCTTCTTGACGTGTTAGCGTCTTACTTTCTCCAAACGAACCATCTGGGAATCCTGTGATAATACCCGCTTCATGTAAAGCTTGTACTTCTTTCTTGTATACATTAACATCCTTAAATTGGTAATTTTCATTCTTTGGACTTAACTCCAATGCACGTGCAAGCATTGCACTGAATTCACCACGTTTAAGGTCCTTATTCGGACTATATGTTGAAGCGGTTGTGCCATTTACAATCAGGTAGTTATATAGGTCTTCCACTTCATCATAACTAAATAACCCTTTAATATCCTTAAATGGAACGGTCACTCGGTCAGTAATCACTAATCCATATGGTTTTTTAGTTGTAATTTTTAGCTTTTGATCATCCGTATTATAGTGTGGAACTGTCGAATAAACCCCTTTACCTTCGTCACGAATAACACGTTTTTTATCATAGCTAGAAAGACCATTGCTAATTGTGGAGCCATATTGCTTTCCATCAATCATCATTTGAATCGAATTTTTATCTACAACAATATCGACAGTGTCATTGATAGATGGTTTACTTGGTTTTATATCCAGAACAAGGTCTCCATTGTCATTTTCCTCTAATTCACCGCTAGGATTTGTCTCTGAACCATTGTCTGAGTTGCTTCCTCCATTAGTATTACCACCATTACCTGGATTTGTTCCTCCACCGGTATTGCCTCCATCACCTGGGTTTGTTCCTCCACCTGTGTTGCCTCCATCACCTGGGTCTGTTCCTCCACCTGTGTTGCCTCCATCACCTGGGTTTGTTCCTCCACCTGTGTTGCCTCCATCACCTGGGTTTGTTCCTCCACCTGTGTTGCCTCCATCACCTGGGTTTGTTCCTCCACCTGTGTTATTAGGTGGTAATACTGCTAAGGCAAAATTTACAGGAGATGGAATTGTTCCTCCTGCTGTTTCTGCTTGGACCGAAACATTGTACATGCCTACTTGTTTTCCTTCAACGACTAACTTGCCATTTACTAAACGAATGTTTAAGTTCTCATCATTATGTAGTGTTGTGGAAGTAACACCTGAAGGTACTTCAAATACAAATGTATCCGTTGTATCGTTACTCGCTACATGTATTAATGGCATCCAATTTAAAGATGCTACATAACCTGTACGGTTTAACAAATTTCCAATAGCTATTGGGTTCTCGGTTTCTTCTACAAACGGTACATCACCACCTTGACTTGTTGAGTTGTTTGTAGGTGATGCTGCGCTATCATCTGTAGTAAGTGTTTCTGTTTCCGTTGTGTTTTCATCTTTTTCTGAAACTCCTGGCAGCTTCTCTTCTTTAACCGAGACACCTTTTTCGGTTTCTTTTTCTTCAGCCCCATCTTTTGTAACGGATACCGTGTATGTCACACTCTCTCCTTTGGAAGCTTCCGCATAAACTTCATCTAACTTAACCACATAAGCTTCGGTCCCTAATTGAATCGATCCATTTGCAATATAGTTTGGAGCGGTATTGGGCTTTTCAAAGACATCTACCATGAATAGCAACGCTGACTTATTACCCTTATCATCTTGGATAGTTAATTGAACGTTACTGAAACCAGCTTTCAAACTCTCAAAATTGATTGTTTTGTTAACAGGGTCATATATTGAATTGACAACATCTATATCTGTTGACTTGAATGTAGGTACAATCTTATCTAGGTCGAAGTCATTTAATAACCCGTCGATAAAGATGGTCTTACTTGTTCCAATACCCAATAAACCAACGTTGATTACCTCTTTATAGTTTGTAACTGGATTTAAACTACCACCCTCAGCAGGTATTTCCATTGGTGGGTCTACTGGCGGTGTTACTGTTGTATCCTTTACATCTACATTAAAAATAATTGGGTCAGAGTAATTATAACCGTCTGTTGCTTTTATAGTTATTTCATACGTATCTGAGATGTCAGATGTGAATTTTAACTCACCTTTTGTATTTACCCAAACCTCTGATGCATGCTCATCTGATGTTGTTGCTTCATACGTTAACTTATCGTTTTCAGGATCAGAGAAAAATGGTTTTAAATCCACTGTTAATAGCTTGCCAATTTCAATAGTCTGGTTGGGTACAGCACTTACAATTTCAGGCGCTTTATTCTCAATGATAGAAAACGTATATGTTTTTTTAGTTGTTAAAAAATCATTAGTCGCAGTGACTACAAGTGTATGTTGTCCGCCACCAGTGATTTTTGAAACTCCATCGTAGGACTTCCCGTCCAGTGTATAAGTAACTTTGTCAGCGTACTGTGTTGTGAATGACGGTGATACCTCACCTTTATAAGATTGGCCACTTACTAAGCTAGATGCTATTATCGGTTCTTTTTGATTTTCATCTAAAGGCATGAACCCTTTACCCATGTAAGCAGATTCAGTTGTAGAACCCACATAACCCAAAGCTATACCAGTTGTTGTTAAACCAAACGGTAAGCTACCAGTAGGATACTTTAAGTACTTATTCATTACTACAACTTTATCAAACCATGTACCGTTGTTGAATGCATTAACACCTACTGAAACCATATTCTTGGGAATAACTAATTGACTGAATGTCCCCATGTTTGAGAACGCATTATCTCCCACAGATGTTACGCTTTTTGGAATAACAAGTTCTGTAAGACCCTTTATACCATTAAAGGCATTAGCATTAATTGTTGTAACAGTGTTTGGAATAGATAACCCTTTTAGCCCTTTGATACCTTTAAATGCTGATGTACCAATAGTTTCTAATCCCTCGTTTAATTCTAGGTTCTTAACAGTAGTTCCACCCTCAAATAAAGAAAGCTTTGCATTTGTTACCTCTTCTGCCAATTTAACTTTATCGATTATCCCTGTATATACAGATTGAGTAGTAGAGTAGAAATACTTTGACTCAAGTGCCTTTTGTCCTAGTATTAACTCACTACCTTCACCACCAAAATTAACAAAGTTCATACGAACGCTTAATAAGTTTGTAAGATTTGTTGTATCAAGTTTATTTACAATAGTGTTTTTAGCAAAAGCATTCTCAACAGTATTTGTAACAGTAGACGGTAAGATTAATTCTCCTATAGTCATTCCCTTGAACTCTGCTAGTGTTGTTGTTGGTAAACCAAAAATTGTTTCTGGTACCTCAAATTTATCCAAAGTAATAGGGTTTGCTGAGTAGTCAGCCCAAAGAGCCATAGTATTTAAACTGTTTGACATTACGTTGTTGTATTGAAATGCGTAATAAACGTCTACCCCTGAGTCAAGAGTTGTTTTATACCTGATTGGTGTGTGGTTTCTAGAGTAGTAAATAAAACCGCCTAACTTAATATCCTGATTTGGAACTATTACCTCAGCTAAGTAATTTGTAGGGTAAGTACCATACTGGTCATAATACTTTTGATTACTGAAATTCTCAAATGCATTCGCATCAAATTCCACTACTTTATAACCATCTATTGTTTCAGGAAGTTTAATAGAATAAGCACCTGTTAAACCCTCTAATCTCATAGCTATGATTTTAACTTCTGTATCATTGATGACTTGATAAGTCAGTGAGAAACCCTCTCCTTGATATTTACCATTCGCTGCATGAGCTGTTGGTACTACTGATGTTATTACTAATGCAGGAATTGCTATTCCTGTGAGTAACTTTTTTGCTGTAAATTTTTTTACCATATTAAACACCCTTCTTTTTTAATTGCAAAGCTTCAAACATTTTCCTTGGAATTTTATGTATCCCCCCTAAAAACAAAAAGAAGCACCAAATAAACGCACATGAGTGCATTTATTCGGTACTTCCGAATTTTGTTTTTAGTATTTTTTATATTTGTTTCTACTTCTAAAATAAGAGAACCAAATATCAATATATTACTTAGTATATTTTAATAACCCTTGGTGTTCAAGTTTTATTATTATAAACTTTACAGATCTGAATACCCAGACTAGACCGGAATTTTACAAACTAAGATCATTGTTTTGTTACCTTTGGCTAATTATTTTATTATGGTACATGCTATTGAAAGATTGTAGTGAAAAAATAATAAACAATTCAATTAAAGTCCGCTCCGTTCTTCCCTTAGACACAGTAAATTAGAGTTAAATAAATTCATGCACTTTAATGATGGAGTAGCTAACTTCACATTTAACTTTGTGGAGGAAATGAAAGACTTATCGCTATCTGAAAATGCATTGGCTGCTTTTTAAGCAAAATATCCATCTTGTGGCAAGCCTCTAAATGAAAATAAAAAGGTCTATTACTGCACTTCAGATGATACAGATTGTACTTTTTATATCCGGAAGAATCTGAACAACTAGAGTATTACAAAAAAATGCTTGATGATCTTATTGCTGGTTGTACTAATCAACAAGCTACAAATAAGTTAAACGGAAATGAAGAGATACATAATACAAAGAAAATGAAAGAATTATCAGCTGAAGATCAAAAACGCCAAGAAAAAGCTGAAACCATTGAGAAAAGAATAATTGAACTTATTGAAGAGGAAAACTATTTAGATACAATCACCCATTATAAAAATTCATTTATTGAAAATGTCGATAAAAAATTAAAACCAACAGAAAAAACGATTGAACTTTATAATATTGCTTTAGAAAAATATATAGAAAAAGCTGAAACCTTCAATTACTATGATTACAATCTTTTATCTTTAGATATGGAAAACTTAAATGAAAATGTTCTATCTCTTATAAATAAAAAATTCCCATCAAACATTGAAGAAATTGAAGCATTTATAAAAAATAACGAAGAAGAAGCTCGTGAAAGTTATGCAAATATGAAAGCAGAAAATGAAGCAAAGGAAAAAGCTAGAATAATAGAGGAAACCAAAAATCGAGTTTACATAGGAATGACAAAAGAACAAGTTCTCGCTACTAATTGGGGCAAACCTAATGATATTAACCGAACGATTACTCCAGATCATATATCAGAACAATGGGTGTATTCCTTATACGATAAATATCTTTATTTTGAAGATGGAATATTGGTAGCAATACAAGATTAATGCCCAAAAGTATCTCTATAGCGAAACAGTCTTCTGCTATATCACGATTAATTAACGAATAAGCAGGTGATGCGACAAAAGCCGAGGAAAGGGTGATACACCCAAAAGCGTAGCATTATCTATAACTTCAACAGCTTCTTCAAAATCGAAAAGTAGTAATTGTCCTGTGTTTTCTGACATCACTCTCTCTCCTATTATTGTGCTTTTTAAAATAAAAAGAGATTGTCTATTAAATAGGCAATCTCTTTAGACGAATATTAAACTCGTGATTTAAAACGTTGATAAAAATCAGTTGGGATATATCTGTGTCCAAACGCTAAAATAATTGTGTTTTTATAAGCTGGGTACACCACTCTCATATCCTCATCACCTTTTATTTCAGGGTAAGGACTTGAAAAATGGTACGATTTAAAACCTTCTAGTCTATATTTTAAATCATCACCGGTGTTCCCATCTTTAAAAACATCTTTTATAGCCAAAATTACTGACACAATTACGTCCTTGAATTCTTTTTCATCACTAAACACTTGTGCTAAGGCATATACATCCAAAGCTAAATGTGTAGGATCCATCTCTAATCCTTTAATGGCTGCAATTTGATTAATTGCAGCCTTCATCACGTCACGACTAACCATCTATATCTGAGCCCCTCATTTCTATGAGCTCATCTAATATATCCGTAGCCTTTGCTGCAAGTTCAGTTCCACTCGTTGGTTCCATTTCTTTTACACGTTGGCCGTAAAGATGATCCATTTTTAATTTTTCATTTTCACGTAATAATTCTTCATACTGCTCTTGTAAGGAGTTGTATTCTTCAAGTAATGAAGGTATTATCTCTGGTCGATTTAATTGTGCTACAGTGTCTTCTCCGGAAATAACTTCTACTGTGTAATATTGTTCAATTAAAGGTAGCCATTTCTTTGTATTTCGTAAATTAGAAATAGCAATTCTATTTCCTTTTGGAAGCTCTTCTTTCAATTCAGTAATATCAATACTAGTTTTTTTCTCCAATAGCTCTAACACTTTTTTCACCTTCTTTTCTTCTGCCATTGTGTATTCCTCCTTATCATACAACAGCGGATATTTTTGTACAAATAAATGGTTAAAAATATCCCTTTACGTATAATATGCACCCTGACAGAAAACTTAAACCACTTTTTTAAGAAAAAAATTACTCTTTACCTTTTATTTAAATAGTAATTCGCTATTGGTCGATTGTTTTCACAAATGAAAAATACATATAGTTCCTCCTTTACTTTTTCTCTTGAACGAAACCTCTAAAAATTGCTTGTTGATTAATGATTAATCTCTAAAAATCAAGAAGCGGTAGCTTTTAGTAGAACGTTCAAGGATGAATAGTGTAAACATCCGTTTATTTAATATTTGAGAACGACAAAAAACACTTTCCCAAATAAAAGTTCACACGAATCCCTATAAGGATCGTTAGAACACTCATTAAGAAAGTGTTTAAAAAATTGCTCTACCGTGTGGCTGAGCATCATAAAAGTCATAAATCAAATATGAAACTAATGTATCATATATGAAAATAAGCGTCAATTGCCACTGTTACTCAACAATATCGTTCGATATCCTAGAGAGCCACTTAAATATTCTTGAACACCATTAATTTAAATTCTTCATTATATTTAGTCATCAAAAATCACCCCAAATGTTATTTTCTCACTCTAACTTTTGGGGTGCAGTACCGAAAATCGCGCCCGTTCGTATTATAAGGTCAGCCAGAAAATATTTCTGGTTGACCATTTTTTATATCGATATATGATAGCGGTAGCCGGGGTAGAACGTTCGCGCCCGTGGGGCTAAGACCCCGTCCGCAAAACAGTTCGCCCCCTACTTGTAGAAACATGTTTGAGGCTGGTTGGGACAATGATCTCGTATAACAAGCGAAGCTATGACACTACAAAGAGGATTTAGGGGTTACCGGCAATTATCATTTTGAAGGAGGAATTATAATGAATCCAGTCATTGGTCTGGATGTAGCAAAAGGTGAAAGTCAGGTTCAAGCTTACTTGGAAAGAAAGAAGCCCTACAAGAAAAGTTTCAAAGTAAAACATGATCTTGATGGGTTAGCTAGTTTATTAGATTTTATTAAAGAATTAGAAGATATTTCAGGAGAACGTCCCCCTCTTGTTATGGAATCAACAGGCCATTATCACACACCAATTGTTCAATATTTTGAGGACAGAGGCTATTTAATAATTATCGTAAACCCACTCATCTCTTATAAAGCAAAAAGTTCTAGTTTACGAAAGGTAAAAACAGATATCATTGATGCTAATCATCTCTGCGAGCTGTATTATAAGGAGGATTTAGAGCCTTATAAAAAGCGTGGTATCAAACTTGCGAACTTACGTAATCTTACGAGACAGCACGATAATTTTATATGTTTGTACAAACTAAACTACAATTTCAGGCCGTTTTAGATCAAGTTTTTCCTGAATATAGTCATGTTTTTGGAGACTTATATTCGGATGTTTCTTTGAAAATACTACATGCATTTCCTACTTCAGAGGATATATTGAAAGCCAATAATGAAGTATTAGCAAATAAAATAAAAGAATTCTGTAATTCTCGTTCTTTACAATGGGCAAACAAACAGGCTGAAAAGCTAATGACTGCAGCAGCTCAAAACCCTTTTCAGAAGGCTTTATATTCTAGTCTAGCCCTAAGCTTAGATATGTATATTAATATGCTCTTTGAATATAAAAAACATCTATCCATGCTTGAAAATGAGATAGATGCTTTATCAAAAAGTATTGAAGAATCTAAGATAATCCGATCAATTCCCGGTATCGGAGAAAAAATCGCTGCCACGATTGTATCTGAAATTGGGGAAATTGAAAGGTTTAATCATCCTAAGAAACTAGTCGCATTTGCCGGTCTTGATCCAAGTGTCTTTAAATCTGGTACATTCAAAGGTACTTACAACCGAATAACCAAAAGAGGCTCAAGCAGACTACGGCAAGCTTTGTATATGGCTGTTAAATGTGCTATTCGTGACTGTCGAAAACAGAAAACAACGGATGAAATCCTTCCTCGTAATAAGAAATTACGGGCGTTTTATGATAAAAAACGGGAAGAAGGAAAACCATTTAGAGTAGCTGTAATAGCTTGTGCAAACAAACTCTTACATTGGATTTATGCACTCTTAAAAAGCAGAACTTCTTTCCAAGACTTAGCTTGATTTAACAATTTAACTAAGTAGACCTGAACTTTCCAAATCAAGTATTTGGACGGTTATTTGGTATACACAAATTTAGTATAACATGATGTTTTTATTATTTTTAATGAAAATTATTGACAACTATTAGCTGGTTTTGTTGAAGATCGTTTCACCTAAACCACCAGCAATTGTAATATAGGATTGAGAAGAATACAGATTTAGAAAGTCTCCATATACAGGTTTTTATTCATATAACACCCCTACAATGTTTTCTGCAAAATTTTGAAAAGTCTTATTGTAAACTCTCTTTATATACCTTTGTATAAAAAATGTATAAACAATATCCAATGAAAAAGCCAAGTAACGTTTGTTTTACAGCGTTTCTTGGCTTTTGTGTCTACCCAAACTTTTATTTGGGAACGTTATTTCGTTATTGGATGTACAGATATACAGCTCAACTTCTTAACATTCATCTTGATAAATTTGAACTGTTTTAGGTTTTAAATTAACTATATTTTTAAATATTTTAAGATTTTCTATATGTCTAAAAAATTCATCTGAGCTTTCAAAATCCATTGACCATTCTGTAACTTGTAATTTTTTAAATTCATCAATAGGAGTAAATAATAGTTTGCAATGAAGCTGGCTCATTCCTAAATATTCATCATCTTCGTATTCAGTAAACTGGCGCACAAACGAAAAATGAAACATTTCTTTACGGTAAGTACCACATTCGAATAAAATTTCCTTTTCATCTTCTCCTACAATATCTTCCTCACAAAATTCTTTAAATGTTGTCCAAATAGACGCTACTGAATCTGTATCAACATTTATTTTTCCTTTCAAATAACCTTCTACTTCTTGAATCCTCACTATTTATCGCCCCTCTTGTTACTTGTTCAACCTTTAGAAAGAATAAAGAGCCAAGTCTAATTAAGCAAATAAAGTTTCAAAGCGTCGTTTGGTAATATATCTTTAAAAATTGTTATTCAATAATATGGCCCTTTTTAAAAAAAGACGGGCTCTTAAATTAACGCGCCCGATTATTGAAAATCGTTATTGAACTAAAGCCCGTTAGTTCAATCAGAAAAAATTATCTAAGATTATTAAAGTGGCCCACCTTCAAAACCAATAGGCCATCCATCCTCTTTAAATTTTACTTTATATTGAAACTCAAAGTGACCATCAAAAATAAAAGCTAAACTAAACCCAGAAAATATATAATCGTCAAAATTAACCATTTTTCCAAAATATATTATGGATAGATAGTAGTTCTCTATTTCTTGATTAGGGAAAAATTTCTGTAAATATTTTAATGCTCGGCTTATATGTAGATGGAGTTCATCGAATATTTTTTCTGCCATTTCGATAATTTCCACATCGGGATTTTCATTATTCCCTTGAATAAAAATCTCCACATCTTCCCATTCTCCGATATTAATACTATAAAACCACCGTTCTTGAATGAGATACTTCTCATTTTCGTATACAGTGGGATTAACTAGGTTTATTTTTTTTACCTCATCTTTAGTTAACGGTTTATCAAGTATAAGCTTTTTATGCAGAATGTTTTTGATATTAGAGACAATATATTTAGATTTGTTTAATTCTAAAGAGTCCATTTTCCACCTCATAAATTATAAAATAAAGTAAATTCCCCCTTAATTATATCATCATCCTTATTCAACTATCCTGCCCCGTTAGCTTAAGTACACTGTTTCACAAACTCAAATCAAGATTAACATAAAATCGTATTTTTAATTTAGAAGCGTTATTCAATTAAGTGGCCCATTCATGGATAAAGACGCTTTCCTTATTACGGAAAAGCGCCCGATTGTTGAATATCAAGATAGTGTTCACTGTTTTTACTTGTTAAACTAAAGCACTCAATAGTTCAACGAGAGGTTCTTTTTAAACTCCAGTTTATAGCTTTTTTACTAATTCGTTAACAAAAAATTCTTTACCTTCTTGATACTTATGAATATCATTTGGAAACTGTTTTGCTAATTTTATTTTTAAATCCCCGTAACTTCTTGCGTCCTCTGGATTATTAATTAAGTATCCCTTGAAATCTAAATGTATCCTAATATTTTCATTTCCCTCTTGATAGATATGTACGTGGTGGGTTCTTCTTTCCTTATTCTTCGGAAAATACCTTCTACCTGGTATGCCATTTTCACCTCTAGGGTCATACCCTATTGAAGACATTTTTTCGTTGTATAAATCAACTTTCTCAATATCCTTCACAATAACTAAGATGTCTACAATTGGTTTAGCAAAACCAATTGTCGGTATAGATGTACTCCCTATATGATGAATTCCAAGCAATTCATCTTTAAAAATATCTTTAAGTAAAATTTCTTCTTTATAAAATTGTGTTACCCAATGCTCTGTCCAAGGACGTATTTCAGTTTTTCTCATCGGCACCCCTCATTAACTTAAAATTTGATTTTATTTTGGTGAATCCTTCTTTCACTAAACTGCTTCTTTAGTTTAAGTGAAAATCTTCACAATTTCTTTGCTCCATAACAATTTTCTTTAAATGTGTTACTCAAGAAAGTGGCCCTTTAAAAGAAAAAGACGCGTTCCCTTAATAAACGCGCCCGATTGTTGAAGTACTTTGTTCGACTAAAAGTCCTTACGTGTAAAGGAAACTCGTTCAGCTGAAATAATAAAGTCAATTAACTCGTTCTCTCCATTTTCTAATAATGCATGAAATTCGTATTGATTATTAACTTTATACACTTCCTCATACAACCACCATGTATTTTCTAATAAACCATCTTGTTTTATTAGTTGAAAATTTTCAAAGGTTACTTCATCTACATCTGTAAAACCACCTGAATTATTTAAGGTTAATGTTAAATTTGTGTCTTTTTGAATTAAATTTATTACCTTACAGTCATGGAATCGAAAATCCTCTACAATTTCTTTATCAAATGAAGTGGAGGCTTCTTTATAATAGCTTCTGTAATTCTCACCAATAGCATTTACTGACCTTTCATTTTCCTCACAAAATTTAGTTACAGCATTTATGACCTTACGAGATGCTGTATATAAAGCGAAAACTCTTAAATCAGCTATCTGTTCTAAAATCATTTGTGGTAATTGCCTTTTTAAAATCATCTGATTTACGATGAAGGCGTTATCGAATTCTTCTGTTGCCTCTTCTTTATTAAAATCAATTGTATACATTTCTTCTCGTAAAGTAAGCCAATCCATTAATTCGCTATTGTAAAGCTGTTGAAAGTATTCTTCTGAAAATAATTCAGCCTCTTGATCTTCCACTAAATTAAGATGGAAACTTGTTTTTTGACTCAACTCGAACCATTCTTTAGTAAAATATTTCATTATAAACCTCATCCTTCGTATACACTAAGAAATTTAGGGAAATTGTTCAACTACTTTTCTCGTATATTTATCTATTTATAACATAAATAACTAAATAATTTAAATACAAGTTATTGATTAATATGGCCCTTAAATGAAAAAAGACACATTCCGTACGCTTCCTCTTCTACATTTTTTTAGTTATTGGTTCAAAATATAGGCATGCCCCGTTACTTTATTCTGGGATTCTAACTTAATAGTCCAATTTTTCTTTACTCTTAGTTAATAAAAGCGGCATTGTCTACATAAAAAAGCTGTCTAGAAAGATAATAAGAACATAATCCATGAAAGGAGAAATGTACATGAAACAAGCTTTCTTCTTAATAATAATCCTTGCTATTCTGTTTCCTTCAGCCCCATCAGCAGCTGTAGAAAATCAGGTGAAAGCTGCGTTTATTAGGGGAGGTAATTTGTGGACCTTAATAGGTGATCAAGAAAAGCAAGTGACAAATTCGGGCAAGGTATTCTCTAAACCGCAATGGTCGACAGATGGTAACCTGCTGGTTTATCAAGTTGAAGCACCTTCTGAAATCTACAAAGGGGAAACACAGTCAGAGTTATGGACCTATAATATTAAAACGGAGGAAAAGAAGAAAATTTTTTATGATGGCTCTTCGCCTAAATGGGCACCTCATAAGAACGTTATAGCTTATAAAAACAAAGGAATATTGGACATCTCAAACCTTCAGCGGTTCT
The DNA here is from genome assembly GCF_053165895.1 of Lysinibacillus sp. fkY74-1. Lineage (NCBI taxonomy): Bacteria > Bacillati > Bacillota > Bacilli > Caryophanales > Bacillaceae > Lysinibacillus > Lysinibacillus sp. fkY74-1. Next base: position 56,304 of record NZ_CP170174.1, read on the forward strand.
ATAATATCGCAACCGGAGTCAACGATTTTACGTGGCTTCCGGACGGTACAGGTTTCCTTCTTTCTTCATCCGGCACTCTTCGCCCCGATGGGTGGTCAAGCGCTTCTTTGTTTACAAAAAAAGTGGACGATAATTATGAGAACGTTATTCTTTTTGGGGGAGTGGAACCTTTTTTTACATTGCCAAGAGAAATTGGGACAACTGATAAGAACAAACTGATTGCCGAATATGCCGAGCAGCTAACCTATTCCCCGAATGGCAAATGGATTTCCTTTGTTGTGACCCCAACTGCCTCCTGGTCTATGGATAGCGATATGGTTTGCGTCATCGATAAGGAAGGAAAAAACTTCGAAGTATTAGACGAAATGATTTTACAGGTAGGCCAGCCTAAGTGGGCACCCTCAACTGATACGTTGGCGTATATCGCAGGGGGCGGAAGAATTGTTTTTGGTTTTAGAGATAAGGATTTAAAGGTAAAGGAGATGCCTGTTTCAGGGTCATATACGCCTGACAATTACGCAGATCTTGATTTCAATTGGATTACTGATAAATTACTCGTAGCCTCGAGAATAAAAGAACAAGATTGGACAAACGACTTCAGCAAGCACCCGCTTCCTGTGCTTTATTCTATTGATATTGACACGAATAAACAAACGAAAATAAGCAATCCTCCTAAAGGGTATGGAGATTATGCCCCTCAGTTTGTCCCAACCATACAGAAGCTCATTTGGCTAAGAGGTTACTCAATTATTGACACAAAAAGAAACCTCTGGAAGGCCAATTCGGATGGCACAGAAGCAACGGAATGGCTTCTCGATGTAGAAGAGATTGTATTTTATAAATAGCTGGGAAGACTCTCCTTATAGTAGAAGAGGAGGAAATCAGGATATTTTACTTTGACTACTACAAAGAAGCTTTACAATATATTTCACCTTTGAACATTAAGTACATCTTTTTTAAAATGAAACCTCTGTTTTAAGTCACTAAGCGTTATTTAAGGATCTGGCTCTATTACTGAAAAAGGCAAAATTTCAATTCAAAAATTGCGCCCTTTTAATGAAATAAGAAGCTTTCCTGACTACGGAAAAGCGCCCGATTGTTGAATATCGTTTATCAATTAAAGGGCCAGTAATTGAAGTATAGGAACAATAGAAAATGTAGTTTGAAAGCGTCAAATATACAAGTTTTTATTCAGATAACACACTCTACATAATCTTGAAAAGTCCTATCGTAGCGTTGTTTATATATTATTTGCATAAAAAGCTATATAAACAATATTCAAAGGAAAATCCAAGAAATGTTAGTTTAACAGCATTCCTTGGATTTCAGTCTCTCTCCAAACTTGCATTTGGGAACGTTTTGGGTATGTCATATAAATTATAATGACTTCAAATCTTCTTCAATTAAAGTTAACTCTTTTTTTGAATGAACCAAAACCTAAATCCTATATTATCAGAATTATCGCAATATATGTAATATTTAGGGTTTTCCATTCCAGCACTATTACTATAGTCTATCTGAGAAATATTAAAATCAAGTATTTTAGTATTTCCATCCATTTCAACTTCAAGCTTAAGTGGTAATACCATATTATTAACTAAAGCATCAATATCAATTAGTGCATCTATTAATCTGTATCTATCATTTTTCCCATCATGATTACTCATAATATCGAGATGATATTTTTGCTCAATTGCTAAAGAAAAATCTTCAAGCAAGAATGGGTCAAGTTGTGATATATCTTTATTACTTTGAGATAGTAGCTCCATCCGGGTAGTATTTGCATTTATTGTTGTATCTTTCTCTAAAATTGATTTAAAAGCCATGAAAATTCTCTCCTTATGATTTTATTTGAATTAATTCATTATATAAAATATACAATAATTATAACTTTTTGTAAAAAATACGAACGATTTTATGTTTTCAAGTAGGGGTAGTACCGTCAAAACGCACATTTTATACGTTAAGGCTGTAAACTTTGATATATACAATTTCTAAAATGTCGGCTGTACCCCTTTTATAAAACCTTACTTGGAAACCTTCCCAAGGCGTCGTTTGGTACTTGTCAAAAAAATGTTATTCCACAATCTGGCCCAATTGTTGAACAAAAAAAATGTTTTGCAATATTAATTTTTAATAAACTCTATCTCTATAATAAATTATGGGACTTTGTTTTAAACGGTCATTCTTTTTATAAAACTTCAATAAAAAAGCACCAATCCATGTCTAAAAGACAGTGAATCGGTGCTTCTTTCGATTTTCATCAGCATTTATACTTTACTTTAATAAATAGAAAAAATCAAACTACCATGTACGATTTTCCAAAATAGCTTTCCATTTAACCTTCTAAACTGTCTATATTTTTCCCAGTTGAATATAGACTTAAGTGGTTCATTGGTCTCTTTTTTAAACGTACTATTAAAACACCTTGAATTACTTATACTTTTAATTTCACCTTTCGGAGCAAAATAAAGAGACTTCCAACAACAGTAAGTACCACCATAAATTTTTTAATCATTTACATTCATCACCTATTTAGTTTCTTGATATACATCATTTTTGGAGTTAACTTATTTGAAAAAGTATATTTAATACATCCCCCTTAGTAAAGAAGTACACTGATTTTTCGTTGTACTTCCTTTTTTTATCTAAAGGAAGAATTGTTCTACTGATTTAAGGATTGCTTAAAATAATCCTGCAAGTTCTAAGGTGATTTGTAGAACTTTGGCCATTTCCGCACGGCTTAAATTAGCACGTGGGTCAAATTTATTGCCCTCTTTACCACTAAAAATCCCAAGTGTTTGCATTGTAGCAACAGCTGGTTTTGCCTCTTCTGAAATTTTATTTGCATCTTTAAAATCAAGCATTGTGGAATCACTTTTCTCAACCTTTAAATAGTCCAGAGCTCGGTCTAGCATAAGTGCTGCTTGTTCACGTGTTAGCGGGCTGTTAGGATTGAACTTCGTAGTAGTTACACCTCTGATAATGCCCGTTTCGTATAAGGCTTGTACATCATTAGAAAACCAATCTTTAGACTTTACATCTTTAAAGACTCCGTTTACAACATTAGATGTATCAATTCCTAAACTTCTTACTAACATCGCACTGAATTGTGCTCTAGTTAGTGACTCGTAAGGGCTGTAGTAGTCAGGAGCTGTACCCTTAACAATATGTCGGCTTGCTAACTCCTCAATTGCACGTTGACTAAAGACTCCATCAATGTCCTTAAATGTAATTTGATTTGTAGAGAATTGGAATTCCCCTGTTTTAGTCACCTTAAACTGAATTTGGTTCGGTACTGCAAAAGTAAATGGAATAGCTGTATATTGGCCGATTTCAAAGCGGAACACATACACTTTTTTCGATGTTTTTGTGATTTCAATTGGCTTCTTAAATACAGTGATTTCCTTACCATCAGCCCAAATGCGAAGTTGATAATGTTGATTGGCTTTTAATATCCATTCGACTTCCCAAAGTTTTGCATCGATTTCAAGTGGAATTTTAATTTTAATATCTTTTTGTTTAAGTTCTATGATATCTGATGCAGGATTTTTAATTGTCCACTTACCTTCATTGTAATCAACAGTTTCTGCTACGGTAGTACCTCCTGGTATTTCTGGTAAAACAGTAGGAATCTCTGGTTTTGGAATAACTACAGGCGGTTCCACTGGTGGGTTCGGATCTACTGGTGGTTTAGAAGGATGTATGATTGTAATATCCTCATCAAAACCAGGAATCTCCTCACCTGGTAATGCTAATAATTTCAACAATGTTGTTTTAAACTCGCCTGCGTATAAGTTCCCTAAGATGAAATTTTTAGCTTCTAACCTTGTCTCATCGGTTGGATTTGCTAAGAATGCCCTAACTAATACCGTTGATTGAGATACATCATATAAATATTGACTGTGACCTACACCTGTATTTTGAACAGTTGCTGTAAAGTATGCATTATCTAATGAAGCAACTAAGAAGGAACGTACAAGTGCCGTCTCTTCTCCGATTGTTGGCACCGTAACTGTTTCAACAGAAGTTTCTTCAATTATTTCTTCAGGAGTTGAAGGTGTCTCTTCTACTTCCCTTGTTTCTACATTTGTTTCGTCAGTAGTTGTTTCTTCTGCGTCAGGTTTTTCGACACTTTCTTTACCATCTTCGGTCGGTGGTGTTTCTATAGAAGTTTCCTTTTGTTTTACTACAAAACGTAGTAATTCAAACGGAATATCTTTTGATAGTTCAATGGTTTGTGAAGGTTCTTCCGTTTCGAGTAATTCATAACCTTCAGGAGCTTGAGCTACAATATCGATATTACCAAAGTTAACCTCTTCGATTGTCTCTGTATGGACAACTTCATTTTCAAGTGTTACATATTCGATTGTGTAGCTTCCTTGCGTTATTTCTGTTACCTCTTTCACAGGTTTTACTATAAAAGTAATAACTGTGCCTTTTGTATCTTCCTTTAATTCAAATGTTTGTGTTCTTTCAGACACTAGCTCGTATCCTTCAAGAGCTTGAGCATTGACAGTTATCGTACCAGTTGGTGCTTCTTTAGTTTGCTCTAAAATAACATCACCACCTTCTGTTACATACTTAACTAAGTAAGACAAAGTAATAACCTCATCAGAACCTAATAATGCTTCTAGTTCAGCCAATACCTCCTCTAAAGGCCTATTTAAAAGATCTGAAAGTTCTTGTGCAAGAGTTGGTAAATCTAAAGCATCATTAAGGTAATTTGGAATGGACCTTAGTACAGACGGATTAGGGAACTTAGATTTTACAGAAACTGTTGCACTTAAAAACTCCGCTTCATATTTAGTGATGTGTTCCTCAGCCATTGATCGTTTTGAACGCTCTAAGAAGGTGATTAAGCGAACAATTTGTACAACATCACCTTTCTCGATATTACCGTGTTCGGCTTCTTCAATGATGTTGTCTATATAATCTTTAAGCTTTTCATCTACTACATCATTATCTGTGTAGTCAGCCAATTCTTGAGAAGTTACGTTGTCAGGGTCATTTAATATCTTGTCAATTAAGTCGCCCTCTTTTTGGTCAATCACATTTTGAAGCTTATCTAAACGCTCTTGCAAGTAATCTTTACCCTTCCAAGGTTTTAATAGATCAACCGACTCCTGAGCTTTATCCTTGTAGGACTGCACCTTCATTTCTTCCGCTTTAGATACCACGTTTTCAGCTTCTCTGTATTCAAGTAGGTTATCTAAACGAGCCTGTAAGGTTATTTTTATTGTACTGTCAGGTAAAGCGTTAATTTTGTCTTGGACGTTACTCAGACTATCTGTGTTTAAAGTATCCTCTGCTTCTTTTAAAGTTTTATCAATCTCTCTAATTAAATCTATAAGTTCTTTAACTTTATCAAGACGATTTTGTAATTCGTCTTTCTTTATACCTTCTTCTAAGGAGTTTACAAAATCTTTTGCAATATTGTAATCACCCTCATCTAACGTAGACTCAGTTTTCTCTACAGCTTTTTCAGCTTTCTCTTCAGCAGATAAATTATCGATTTTCTTCTGTACCTCATCTAAGCGGTTTTGAAGTTCTTTCTTCAATTCACCATCTTGAAGTTTATCTACCTTAGATTGAGCTGAATTTTTATCCTCTTGAGTTAATGTTTTTTCAGCGTTTTCTACTGCTTCGATAGCACCGATTTTTTCTAGGACAATATCTAATCGATCTTGAAGTTCACCTTTCTTTACTTCATCCTCAAGGTTGTTTACTAAATCCTTAGCTTGGTCATAATCATCTTTTTCAAGAGTATTTTCAGCGTTATCTACAGCTTTTTCCGCTTCCTCTTCGGCAGTCAATTTGTCTATCTTATCCTTAATAGCTTCTAGACGGTCTAAAAGTTCATCTTTCTTCGGATGATTTTTTAGAGCATCTACTTGAGATTTTACTCCTTCATAATCGTCCTTTGATAGAGACTGCTCCAAGTTAGATACTGCTTTCTCAGCCTCAATTAAACGTTGTACTTCATCGAGACGTTCAATAAATACATTCTTTATATCTGAATTATTTAAAGCGTCTACAAGTTCCCTAGCTGCATTTACATCTTCCTGCTCTAATGAAGTTTCAGATCTTGAAACTGCATCCTCAACAGCCTTTAAGTTATTTATTCCATCTAAAATCAATTGTAATTCAGCTTTCTTTGGGTTATGTTCTTCAATCTTATTGATAAAATCTTGTGCTGTTTTAATATTATCTACTGTTGGTGATGTTTTAGCAGTTTCAACTGCCTCTATTGCATCAATTACTATCTGTATTTGCTCTAATCGGTCCAGAAGTTCCTGTTTATGTGAATTATCAGGGGATAAAGCATTTACCAACTGTTCCGCTGCGTCTTTGTCTGATTTTGAGTAAGATACTTCTGCAGTGTCTACCCCATCCTTTGCAGATATTGTTTTCGATACTTCATCTAAACGTTCTTGGAGTTCATTTTTCTTTGCCTCGTTAACGATAATATCCACTAAGGGTTGAGCTATTTCTACTACAGCTTTTTCAAGAGTACTTTCAGCATCCTCTATAGCTTTTGTTGCGCTGATGATGTTTTGTACGTCATTTAGACGAGAAAGTAGGTTCTCTTTTTCTGTGCCACCAGATAGAGTGTCAACTAGTTGTTTGGCTTTATCATGATCACTCTGAGTTAAATTCATTTCTGCATTTACTACAGCTTTTGTAGCGTCATTAAGAATTTTCACTGCGTCTAAACGTTCTTGTAATTCGGTTTTCTTTTCACTGGTAGGTAAAAAATCGATCTTTTCTTGAGCAGTGGCAATATTTCCATCAGACGATGCTAATTCAGCTTGCTCTACAGCATTCGTAGCATCGATAATATGCTGTACTAAATCAAGCCTTGACTTCAATGAATCTTTATCGGGGCTGTCAGGTAAAGTATCTACTAGTGTTTGAGCCTTGTCTTTATCTTCTTGTACTAGTGTTGACTCAGACTTTGCTACTGCTTCCTCCACCCCAATTAGATGAAGAAGGGCGTCTAAGCGGTTTTGTAATTCAATCTTAACTTTATGATCAGGTAGATCTGTTACTTTTGCTTGCGCCTCTAAAATGTCTTTCTCATGACGTGTTGATTCAGCATTTTCTACAAAAGTTATAGCAACAATGAATTCTTGTACAATATTTAATCTGTCAGATAAATGTTTCTGTATCTGAGCATCACCGATTACATCTACAAGAGATTTTGCTGAATCTTTATCTCCTTGTTGGAGTGAAGTTTCAGCAACTATAACCGCGTCTAGTGCTATTGCAAAGCGCTCAAGTAAAGATACCTGTTCATTAAAGGAGGTTTTCGCTGCTACCCAGTCAGGTAATGAATTGATTGTATCCTTGATACTTTGAATTGCTGTCGTTAATTCACCTAAATAATCCAAGCTCTTGGCATTTTCAATGCTTGTTTGGATATTTGTTAAAGTGGCAATGTAAGTTAACCAAATTTCGTAGTCAGATACTGTTGGTACAGTTACTTCTCCACCATTAAACGTGGCAATGTAGTTGGTTAAGATACCTTTTAGTAAATCCACATTTTCAGAAGTTACACCAGATATTCCAGCCCAAACAAAATTATCTACTGTGGCAGTTGAGTAGTTATCTAATAGCCACTTTAACTTAATTGCTTGTACATCTACTGATAGTGGTTTAGATACTGTCTCATTACCAGCTGTATCAGTTGCACGTGCCTCGAACTTTCCGTTTTTAACTAGAACGATCGGAGCGGTGTACGGTGTCCATGTACCACCATCAATGCGATACTCTTTTCCAACTGCATCAGTCGGGAAGTCTATTGCTACAGTGAGAGCTTTATCTTTAGAATCATCAATTATCACAGTTATAATCGGCTCTACAGGTGGAGTATTATCTAATTCTAATGGGTTACTTGTTTCGAAAAGGGTATTAATACCCCAAGCGATCTTCGTGTGAAGATAGTACGTTCCATCCTCCAAAGTTTCATCTAACAAGGTTGTTATACCTTCATGAGGAACAATAAACCAATCAGCGCTTTGTACATCCTTTACATTTGCTTTTTTATTGAGTGCATAATATATTGCATCACTAGGGTTACCATCTGTAGGTATAATTGATAAAGAATGCGTTTTTTTTACTTGATTAGAGTAACCAGCCATTGTATAAAAGTCGTTATAGCTGTATCCTTTGTTCGCGATAAACGTTTCAAAAACAGTTTCTTTTAATCCATAGTACTTTGCTGAAGGAGTGTTAAATGCTTCTGTACCAATTGTTGTTGATGGTTCTGCACCTTTGAACTCTACATATGTTAGTGGGTTCTGATTGAATGCTCTATTATCAATGTTTTTTACAGTTGTTGGGATTACTAAATTGATAATTCTATTTGCAGAAAATGCATCTGCACCGATTGAAATTAATCCATTATTCAATGCGACCTTTGATAAAAGATTTGATTGGAAAGCTCTTGCTCCTATTTTTGTAACATTGTTAGGTACAATAAAAGAAGTCAATTTGTTCCCATTTAAAGCATCCGCACCAATTTGAATGATGTTTCCTTGAATATCAATAGAAGTTAATCTGTTACCAAGAAATACTCCATCTTGAAGTGAAGTAACACCTGCAGGTACTACTACAGTTGTTAATTTATTTCCGGTAAATGCATACCCCTCTAAAGACTTCAGATTTTGAGGTAGAGTAATAGATTGCAAGTTGTTTTTATAGAATGCACTGTTACCTATAAACGTCACTGTTTCAGGAATTACAACACTGTTTAACTTTACAGTTGATTGACCTTTAGCTAATTGGGTACTCTCACTAACTGGTTGGAACGCATTTGGTGCAATTCGTGTTACTTGTAAACCCTCGATAGCGGCAGGTATTACTACATCTAGTTCAGAACCCCAATACCCTTGAATACTGATTGAATTATCCATCGTTGAGTAAATAAATGAAGGGTCAAAAGTTTGAACCACCCTATTTCCAAGCGCATCTTCTAGATAAATAGTATAATCTGTACCTTCGTTTACAGTGAATGCGTAATTGGAATTTGTTGTGACCTCAACAATATGACTATTATTAGCCGAGTTATTAAAGAAGTCGGCAGTCAAATCTTTACCTTTTGCGTACTTAACAATTGATACATCTCCCTCAATAGTTGGTGAAACTACAGCTGAAGATTTATCAAGGTTTACATCCCAACGTACATTTTTTATAATCGCAGGTTCCAAATTAACAAGCGGTTGAAATGTAAAACCTTGGCTCTTTACCGCTGTTTCAAATGAAGTGCCTGTATATCCCTTGAAAATTACAGAGGAATTAAGATCATAAATTCCATTCCAATCACCAAACACTGTACTCCTACTTTTCCCCTTATAGACGACCTCTTTTAAACCTTGATTGGCTCCAAATACCCCGTCCTCTACGCTAATAATACCTTCAGGTATATCGACATTCACAAGACGGTTATGAGCAAAAGCATGCTCTCTAATAGTGGTTACGCTATTTGGGATGTCTATACTTGTGATTGTGTTGCCCATAAATGCCCATCGTCCGATAGTTGTTATCCCGTCTTCAAAGATAACACTTGTTAGGGAACCCCTTGCAAATGCCTCTGAGCCCATACTTTTTATTCCTTTAGGGATTGTTAAAGTACCAGCTAAACCACTCTGTAAAAATGCAGAATCCCCAATTGTTTCAAGGGTGTTAGGTAATTTCAGAGTTTTACTCTCGTAATTATTCATGAAAGCTGATTTTCCGATAGCCTTAATGCCTTCTGAGAGATTTATAGACTTTATGGAATTACCATAAAACGCCATTTCTTCAATGGTAGTCACATTACTAGGTATGTCAATATTGGTGATAGGGTTATTATTAAATGCTCTAACTCCAATCACTTTAACAGTGTTAGGTATGACGATACTTGTTATCCCTTTGTTATAGAATGAACCTTGTACCCCTGGCCCTACACTTTCACCAAGCTGTACTACAGGCATACCGTTGATAGTCGAAGGGAATACAATACTTTTACCTACCCCTTCATAGCCTGTTATTGTTACTTCTCCATTGTTTACTTTATACGTAAAATCAGATGCAGGATTTGAATCAATTGCTTTAGGTTCTGCAGCTTTTACCGTATCTACTCCAACAACTAAAGAAGGAGTAAGACCACTTGCTACAATAGTAAATGCCATAGTTGTTTTTATTAATTTTTGTTTCTTTTTCTTGTACAAAATTAAATTCCCCCTTAAAAAAGAAAAAGAAGCACCAAATAAACGCACATATGTGCACTTATTCGGTACTTCCGAATTTTGTTAATTTCAACCTATTTTTTGTATATTCTCTTCAGCAATTAATACTTTAGAATCAAATATACGTAAATTATATTTAAATAAGTATAAGTATTCAACATAAATTATCCTGATTTGGAAAAATGGATCAGAATTAGTACATGTCCATACATGATTATTAGTCGCATCCTCCACTTACAAAATCATTGCTTCCTGAGAATCCCTTACTACTTGAGGAATAGACAGATTCATTGGTTGAGGATACACTATTTCTAGAATCTAAATCTCCAGTATTAATATTTGTGCCTTTATCGAAACGATCATCAATATCCATATATGAAGAGGATGACGGAAGAGCATTTGAGCTCCATAAACCTGTACTTCCATTCCTTTCTCTATCATACTCTCTTTTGTTAAAAGTAATAGCAGCACTTCTTAAAGAACTTTGAGTACCTGGATATTTCTCTTCTTTATTTTCTTGAACTCCTTTATTTAATGTAGCAGCAGCGGTTTTTAGAGAACTCGATGATTGTTGACTTTTAATCTCCTCGCTACTTTTATTACTATACATGGAATTTACTACTTTACTAAATGAACCTTCTCCTTTCCGTAAGTCTTCATTTTCTAACTCTTCCAAAATAATAGCCTCGTCTAAATAGTTTTCAGATTTCTGGGATTTATATCCTCGAAATGCTTTAATACCATGAAAAGCGCTTAATATAGTAACCAGCCCTAAAACGCTTACGCCAATTATTGTAACAATACTCATCTCTTCACCCATTTTCTAGACTAGATCGTTTTCATTAAAACTAACATTTAATGCATTACTTGAACTATTTGCAGGAAAATACTCTTGGTTTATAGTACTAATACGATTACATAATGCAACTAAGTCATCGTATGCATACCCATTTCCCTCAATAAACAATAGGGATTTCATAGATTCATCTAAAAATTCCACACTACGATAGTAAGCTTCACCCTTTCTTTCATCCATTACATCTTGATCAATAAATGCGATATCTCTAAAGTCCAATTCTACTTTTTTAAACTTAGTTTTATATATAAATCGATCGTAAAAAACATCGATAGTATCTTTGTGAGGCATTGGAAGAATTTTTATTAAAAAGAAGGTTAAAAACAGTACAATTGTCGATATTAAATAGCCTTGATTTATATACATTAATAAAGAAAAAACAATCAATAAAATTGCAGATTTCCCTAGTATTAAACTTCTATATAGCCAGATTTTCTTGCGACAAAAAATAGTAAAGTATACTTTAGTTTTTGCTTTGTTCATAAGAATTACCTAGTGAACAGTTCTAACGAGTGACTGTAGTTCACTCATAACGTTTAGACTAGTATGCGTGCTGGGGTTAAAAACAATATTCCCTGCTAAATCACCTTTAGATTGGAAATCCATCAAACCAATAATCATGAATTTTCTTGTGGATTTACTTTTGCTCTCTTCGTACCGTAGATTTTCTTCAAAGTCTTTATTCACTGGCCGTACAAGTTTTTCAATCAATAGGTTTGAATGTAGTAATTCCTTTTCTGCAATTTGTTGCATCATTTGCAACTTACCAACACTTTTTTTGGGAATTAGTTGAACTCCAACAACTTTAAAAGCCCTTTTCTTCAATTAGTGATCCTCCTTAGAATAAAAAAAAGAACCTCAAACGTTTAGTTTCCTAGACGTTAAAGGTTCTTCCTTTATATCGTTCGTTATTTTTAATTAATAATAGTATATTCCTTAAATCATATCTTGTCTATATCGATTCTTCTAATATAGAAAGCACTCTAACAATAAATTATAACACTGTACCACATTAAAAATGCATTTTACTTCTATTTTGGTTCTCTAGCATATCTGCTGACTGTTTTTACCTAGCTACTCTAAAGGGGGGAGCCCCGACTACCATCGGCGCTAAAGAGCTTTATGGAGATTAAAAAAGCCCACTACCAATTAGGGTAACGGGCAATTATTTTTATCGTTGAGAGATAATAATCTTTAATCCTTCAAAATCTCCTGTAGTCATAGTTCCTTGATCAAATTTATCCAGCCATGACTTAACGATTTCCCCTTTATCTACTGATTGTTTAATAAAGTCACGTACTGCTTCTTTAGTTGTTGAGCTTGTAAATTTCATTATATCATCTTCCTTTTCAACTATATTCTTTGATTCAGTATGTTGCATATTCGTTTTAACCATTTGTAAAAAACTGCCCCAAGGAATAGGTGCACTTGTGGAACGCATCTTACTAGGGCAATTTTTCCCACTGTAATAGTTATGTTGTACAACATCATTAATTGTTAGCTTCTCATCTTTAAGAATTTTTGCAACTAGCGCTGCTGTATTTTGTACACTTCTTACATAATCACCATCCATGTTTACACATATTTCAACATGGATACCTTCGTTGTTACCCTGTGTACTACCAGCGGCCCAACATTGATAGTCATGTGTAAAAGATTGAATCGCTTCTTTGTCATCCACAGACCAATGCCAACTTGCTTGGCGACTATTACCATTGGCTTGAAGTCGTGCGTGATTGTCTGCTCCACTACCCGTTTTGGTATTGTCGGTTTCATGGATGCAAACCTTATTACGCGTATTTTTATGTCCAGCAGTTACTTTAATAGCAACCGCTGGATTTACTAAATGTTGTCTGATTATCACCATTATTTATCACCTTTTGTTTGTCATACTTTAAACTCTCTCACTATCATTTAACCCAGGTGTTGTTGGATCACTCACTACACCAAATAGTGCACCAATATGTTGAATTAATAGCAGCAACAATGAAAATGATCCCACTAAGAAAGGCATATGTTTTACTTGTACTTTCCAATTGATTCTCATGTTAAATCAATCCTCCTTAAAGTATAAAGGCCAATAATGCTCCTATAAGTCAACCAATTAACAATCTTAATATTTAATAAAAGCCCTCCACAATTATCTGTGGAAGGCATTACTCTGTAAACTTTTTGCTTTTTCTTTTCCCAATTTAGTTAACTATGATATTAGATTCTATTAAACTAACTTGCATCCTTGGTTGAAAAAGAATCCGTTGTAAATAAAAAAACAGCCAGCACTCAGCTGACTGTTTTATTGTGCCTAGCGACGTCCTACTCTCACAGGGGGAAGCCCCCAACTACCATCGGCGCTAAAGAGCTTAACTTCCGTGTTCGGTATGGGAACGGGTGTGACCTCTTTGCCATCATCACTAGACTATGGTCGACCTTCCATACATGGTGTATTGCTGTGTATAGAAGCTCTCTTTTTAGAAAGATTTGTTCTTTCAAAACTGGATAAACGGTTCATTGAATGCTTCAAACTTTTTTGGTTAAGTCCTCGATCGATTAGTATTCGTCAGCTCCATGTGTCACCACACTTCCACCTCGAACCTATCTACCTCATCGTCTTTGAGGGATCTTACTTACTTGCGTAATGGGAAATCTCATCTTGAGGGGGGCTTCATGCTTAGATGCTTTCAGCACTTATCCCGTCCACACATAGCTACCCAGCGATGCCTTTGGCAAGACAACTGGTACACCAGCGGTGTGTCCATCCCGGTCCTCTCGTACTAAGGACAGCTCCTCTCAAATTTCCTACGCCCACGACGGATAGGGACCGAACTGTCTCACGACGTTCTGAACCCAGCTCGCGTACCGCTTTAATGGGCGAACAGCCCAACCCTTGGGACCGACTACAGCCCCAGGATGCGATGAGCCGACATCGAGGTGCCAAACCTCCCCGTCGATGTGGACTCTTGGGGGAGATAAGCCTGTTATCCCCGGGGTAGCTTTTATCCGTTGAGCGATGGCCCTTCCATGCGGAACCACCGGATCACTAAGCCCGTCTTTCGACCCTGCTCGACTTGTAGGTCTCGCAGTCAAGCTCCCTTGTGCCTTTACACTCTACGAATGATTTCCAACCATTCTGAGGGAACCTTTGGGCGCCTCCGTTACCTTTTAGGAGGCGACCGCCCCAGTCAAACTGTCCGCCTGACACTGTCTCCTGCCCCGCTAAGGGGCATGGGTTAGAATTTCAATACAACCAGGGTAGTATCCCACCGACGCCTCCTTCGAAGCTGGCGCTCCGAGATCTCTGGCTCCTACCTATCCTGTACAAGTTGTACCAAAATTCAATATCAGGCTACAGTAAAGCTCCACGGGGTCTTTCCGTCCTGTCGCGGGTAACCTGCATCTTCACAGGTACTATAATTTCACCGAGTCTCTCGTTGAGACAGTGCCCAGATCGTTACGCCTTTCGTGCGGGTCGGAACTTACCCGACAAGGAATTTCGCTACCTTAGGACCGTTATAGTTACGGCCGCCGTTTACTGGGGCTTCAATTCGCAGCTTCGCTTGCGCTAACCACTCCTCTTAACCTTCCAGCACCGGGCAGGCGTCAGCCCCTATACGTCACCTTACGGTTTTGCAGAGACCTGTGTTTTTGCTAAACAGTCGCCTGGGCCTATTCACTGCGGCTCTCATGCGCTTGCACGCTCAAGAGCACCCCTTCTCCCGAAGTTACGGGGTCATTTTGCCGAGTTCCTTAACGAGAGTTCTCTCGCACACCTTAGGATTCTCTCCTCGACTACCTGTGTCGGTTTGCGGTACGGGCACCTCTCACCTCGATAGAGGCTTTTCTTGGCAGTGTGAAATCAGGAACTTCGTCCATACGGACTCGCCATCACAGCTCAACGTTACAGTGTGCGGATTTGCCTACACACACGCCTTACTGCTTGGACGCGCATAACCAACAGCGCGCTTACCCTATCCTACTGCGTCCCCCCATTTCTCAAACGGTGAGGAGGTGGTACAGGAATATCAACCTGTTGTCCATCGCCTACGCCTATCGGCCTCGGCTTAGGTCCCGACTAACCCTGAGCGGACGAGCCTTCCTCAGGAAACCTTAGTCATACGGTGGACGGGATTCTCACCCGTCTTTCGCTACTCATACCGGCATTCTCACTTCTAAGCGCTCCACCAGTCCTTCCGGTCTAACTTCAACGCACTTAGAACGCTCTCCTACCACTGACATCGTAGATGTCAATCCACAGCTTCGGTGCATGGTTTAGCCCCGTTACATCTTCCGCGCAGGCCGACTCGACCAGTGAGCTATTACGCTTTCTTTAAATGATGGCTGCTTCTAAGCCAACATCCTGGTTGTCTGTGCAACGCCACATCCTTTTCCACTTAACGATTACTTTGGGACCTTAGCTGGTGGTCTGGGCTGTTTCCCTTTTGACTACGGATCTTATCACTCGCAGTCTGACTCCCGTGTATAAATATCTGGCATTCGGAGTTTGTCTGAATTCGGTAAACCGGGATGGCCCCCTAGTCCAAACAGTGCTCTACCTCCAGTATTCTCATCACGAGGCTAGCCCTAAAGCTATTTCGGAGAGAACCAGCTATCTCCAAGTTCGATTGGAATTTCTCCGCTACCCACACCTCATCCCCGCACTTTTCAACGTGCGTGGGTTCGGGCCTCCAGTAAGTGTTACCTTACCTTCACCCTGGACATGGGTAGATCACCTGGTTTCGGGTCTACGACCACGTACTAATTCGCCCTATTCAGACTCGCTTTCGCTGCGGCTCCGCCTTCTAAAGCTTAACCTCGCACGTAATCGTAACTCGCCGGTTCATTCTACAAAAGGCACGCTATCACCCATTAACGGGCTCTAACTACTTGTAGGCACACGGTTTCAGGATCTCTTTCACTCCCCTTCCGGGGTGCTTTTCACCTTTCCCTCACGGTACTGGTTCACTATCGGTCACTAGGTAGTATTTAGCCTTGGGAGATGGTCCTCCCGGATTCCGACGGAATTTCACGTGTTCCGCCGTACTCAGGATCCACTCAGGAGGGAACGAACTTTCGACTACAGGGCTTTTACCTGCTCTGGCGGACCTTTCCAAGTCGCTTCATCTAACTCGCTCTTTTGTAACTCCGTATTGAGTGTCCTACAACCCCAAGAGGCAAGCCTCTTGGTTTGGGCTCTTCCCGTTTCGCTCGCCGCTACTCAGGGAATCGATTTTTCTTTCTCTTCCTCCAGGTACTTAGATGTTTCAGTTCCCTGGGTCTGCCTTCAAGACGCTATGTATTCACGTCAAGATACTACGCGATTAAGCGTAGTGGGTTCCCCCATTCGGAAATCTCCGGATCAAAGCTCACTTACAGCTCCCCGAAGCATATCGGTGTTAGTGCCGTCCTTCTTCGGCTCCTAGTGCCAAGGCATTCGCCGTGCGCCCTTAATAACTTAACCAAGTTATTAAGCATATAAAAAACTTAAAAAAATAAATGTGTTTGTTACTATTTCAATGTCGTTTTATCCAGTTTTCAAAGAACAAGTTTTGAAGTATTTCATTCAGAAGAATGAACCTTCAAAACTGAACGCAAAACGTAATCTTACAAACCCATGGTTTGTATTCCGAAAATATCCTTAGAAAGGAGGTGATCCAGCCGCACCTTCCGATACGGCTACCTTGTTACGACTTCACCCCAATCATCTATCCCACCTTCGGCGGCTGGCTCCAAAAGGTTACCTCACCGACTTCGGGTGTTACAAACTCTCGTGGTGTGACGGGCGGTGTGTACAAGGCCCGGGAACGTATTCACCGCGGCATGCTGATCCGCGATTACTAGCGATTCCGGCTTCATGTAGGCGAGTTGCAGCCTACAATCCGAACTGAGAACGACTTTATCGGATTAGCTCCCTCTCGCGAGTTGGCAACCGTTTGTATCGTCCATTGTAGCACGTGTGTAGCCCAGGTCATAAGGGGCATGATGATTTGACGTCATCCCCACCTTCCTCCGGTTTGTCACCGGCAGTCACCTTAGAGTGCCCAACTAAATGATGGCAACTAAGATCAAGGGTTGCGCTCGTTGCGGGACTTAACCCAACATCTCACGACACGAGCTGACGACAACCATGCACCACCTGTCACCGTTGCCCCCGAAGGGGAAACCATATCTCTACAGTGGTCAACGGGATGTCAAGACCTGGTAAGGTTCTTCGCGTTGCTTCGAATTAAACCACATGCTCCACCGCTTGTGCGGGCCCCCGTCAATTCCTTTGAGTTTCAGTCTTGCGACCGTACTCCCCAGGCGGAGTGCTTAATGCGTTAGCTGCAGCACTAAGGGGCGGAAACCCCCTAACACTTAGCACTCATCGTTTACGGCGTGGACTACCAGGGTATCTAATCCTGTTTGCTCCCCACGCTTTCGCGCCTCAGTGTCAGTTACAGACCAGATAGTCGCCTTCGCCACTGGTGTTCCTCCAAATCTCTACGCATTTCACCGCTACACTTGGAATTCCACTATCCTCTTCTGCACTCAAGTCTCCCAGTTTCCAATGACCCTCCACGGTTGAGCCGTGGGCTTTCACATCAGACTTAAGAAACCACCTGCGCGCGCTTTACGCCCAATAATTCCGGACAACGCTTGCCACCTACGTATTACCGCGGCTGCTGGCACGTAGTTAGCCGTGGCTTTCTAATAAGGTACCGTCAAGGTACAGCCAGTTACTACTGTACTTGTTCTTCCCTTACAACAGAGTTTTACGAACCGAAATCCTTCTTCACTCACGCGGCGTTGCTCCATCAGGCTTTCGCCCATTGTGGAAGATTCCCTACTGCTGCCTCCCGTAGGAGTCTGGGCCGTGTCTCAGTCCCAGTGTGGCCGATCACCCTCTCAGGTCGGCTACGCATCGTCGCCTTGGTGAGCCGTTACCTCACCAACTAGCTAATGCGCCGCGGGCCCATCCTATAGCGACAGCCGAAACCGTCTTTCAGTGTTTCACCATGAGGTGAAACAGATCATTCGGTATTAGCCCCGGTTTCCCGGAGTTATCCCAAACTATAAGGTAGGTTGCCCACGTGTTACTCACCCGTCCGCCGCTAACGTCGAAGGAGCAAGCTCCTTCTCTGTTCGCTCGACTTGCATGTATTAGGCACGCCGCCAGCGTTCGTCCTGAGCCAGGATCAAACTCTCCATAAAAGAAATTTGATTAGCTCAAATTGTTTTGCTGGCATCAATTTTGATGTCCAAAATTTTGTTTGTTCACTAGCTAAGCTAGCTACTAAAAACTATATTGATTACGTTTTTGCTTGTTCAGTTTTCAAGGTTCATTTAATTGTCGTCCAGCGACAAGAATTAATACTATCAGAATGTGAAACATTCGTCAATAACTATTTTAAAATATTTTTATACTGTCGAAGTGACAGGTTCTAAAATATAACATAATACACTTTCTAATCGTTTCTACTAACCAAAACGGCACAGAAATTCCTTCTATTAAATGATAGTATTGCTCATATCCTTTTTTTTAAATGCTCCCATCGGAAATCGTTACCTTAGTGGGGCGAAAAGTGACTCAAAAACAGCCGCATCTGTCCCGATACCTATACACTTCAAATCATCAGCTTCACCACTTACTCCTACTGAATCATAATTTAAATTTGAAAAAACTTTAATTTTAGAAAGAGAGCCTATTGCTTTGTCCCAGTCGTTTTCCATATAATCGCTCCCATCTATAGCATTGAAAAACTACTCTAGTCAACTACTTAATAGAGAATCTATCTCTGTAACAAAAATTTCAGGTTAACCAATACGATTCATTGACTTTTTAATAACATACACGTAATGGTTTAGCATGCATAATTTTTATAATTTTTAAATACCCTCATTAACATATTCTTAGACTTTAATTTAATTACTGAACATCGTAATTTAATTTTAATTGTTCTGGAACTAAACTTCTTTAGTTCTAAAAAAGAAAAATGAGCTGCCTATGCAACTCAATAATCTTTCTTTTAATACACTGCTGTTATTATTTTTATTTTGTTCCGAGAAGGATTTTTCATTCCTATCTATTCGCCACTTACCTTAAAGCCAAATACATTAAGATTGGGATTTTTTCTTAATTAATTGTTGAGGTACATGCTCCTTGCAATAAGCAAATTTAATTCCGTTTAAGCTTAATAAAAGCTCCTCATTTTGAGATAATTGCTTCTTGCATTTTATACACTCTCTACCTGCTGATGGCATAACACTGTGGATTTCAGGATCAAAATTATCAATAACTATACCTTCATTTGATTGTAATCCTCCATTCGATTCTTTAAAACCTGGACTTGTAGACCAGTCTCTGTAGGGTGCTAAATCATGCCACCCCATTTTAAACTTATCACAAGCATCTCTAAAAGCTTCTGATTCAGCAGTCATTAGAGCATTTTTAATAGATGTGGTTTCAGTTTTTGCAATCTTAGCAATCCCCAAACCCTGCCTTATTGTATCTACAAGTGTTATTTCTCCCTTTACAATTACAAAATTTTTTTCAAAGTTAAATACAGGTTCACCAATAATTCTCCAATGCCACTGGGAATTTGCAACGTCTTCTAAGCGAGACATATAGACCTGGACAGGTATATGACCTCTTTTACCATCAGAACTTACTTTGACTGTTCCAGGAGGAAAGGGCTTTCTTAATTGTTCCGTAATCTCTGTATAGGATTTCATTTTGCTGTCCCTACCTATTTAATAGTTTGTAGTTAATCATTTATAACCACCAATATTCAAATTGGAGACGTATTTAATGTTTCAGGTCCATAATAAATTTTAAAAGTGAGTTATTATCAAAATTTGCTTAATAACAAGCAGATTTTAATTATTCGACCGCTTCATGTTCCACAAAAATTTAGCATTAAAGTGTAACGAAAAACATGTATTAAAATAATTGTAGCAGTCTGAGATTTTTACTGCTACAGATGAATACAAAAATAAGGTTATTCCCTTGTATTTAGGGAATAACCTTATTAACTTATGATGTAAGGACTTTAACTATAGATGGTCCGACCTTCATTAAGCACCAAAGAAAAGGAACTCCTAAGAAAATCCCATATCCGATACGCTTTCTTCCCGGTATACGGCTAGCATGATGTAAAACAGCCACTCCAATAATTAAAACAGCCACTATTAAAGGTTGTGTAACTCTAACTATACCTTCATATATTTTTAATCCGGCAATCTCAAGCGTGGGAACAAATAACATCAGTCCAAGCTCTGCCTCGGGCGTAGCAGGTTGCTCAAATACATAATACATGACTAACACAGGACCATGGATAACACACAATAAACCAATTGGCATAAGAACAGTTAATACATACGCTAATCTTCGTTTATGGGGATTTTTAAATGCATATATAAACATAAAAATTCCAAATAAAAATCCGACACCACATACAAATATTAAAATTAACTGAATGTAGTAGATACCTATAAGTAATGGCTCTGTTGCATCAATGTGTTCTAGCATACTTCACCTACTTGTCTTCTATCATTTCTATAATATCCCAAACAGAAGAAGAGATATAAGGTAAATCTATTGTTTCACCTTCACTAGCATTAAATTGGTATTGTTCTAGCATTTTAACAATTAAATTAATACGAATAGGTTCTGAGAGATCTTTATAATGAATATCTAACACTACTCGTACTGCATTTGACTCAAGCACCCATATACTTCGAACTACTTCCACTTTATCTAGTTGACCATCACGAGATAAACGGCTCATAGCTTCATCAATTTTTTCTAAACGTTCTTTTAAAAGGTTACTAGAAAAATCTGCATCTATCTGTTCCGGATTCATTGAAGATATAAATAAATCAGCATTATTCATATTTGCCATAGAAAAAAATTCCGTAATTACCGTCTCCATTTTTCTGCTATCAAAATTGGAAGTTGATTTTTCTACTTCTACTTCAATTCCATCGAGTGTTTTAGAAGTTTTATCAAATTCACTAGCTAAAGAGTCATATTCAATTAAAGTATTTTCATTCCCTATTTCGCCTTTATTTATTGAGGGCGAAAAGTAGGCTTTGTAAAATACAAAACCTATAATTACAACTACGAAAAACAACACCACTTTAAACCATACTTTACTTAGTATATTATCTTTTATGGATAACCATATTGCTTCTTTAATTTCTTTCATAATAGCACCTTCTATTTTATTGGAGGCGTTGGAATGTAATTCATTGGATTACGTGGATTTGTCGCTTGTTTAATATATACAGGAATATGGAACTCAAAATGTAAATGAGGACCTGATGATCTACCCGTACTTCCCATAATCGCAATTTGTTGCCCTTTTTTAACCGTCTGTCCTTTTTTAACATTCATGGAAGCTAAATGAGCATATAATGTTTCAAATTTATCACCGTTTATTTCGTGCTGAACCCTTACAATATTTCCATAGGTGCCTAATGGGCCAACATATGAAACTACACCATCTGCTACTGTTACAATAGGAACATTTTTTCTACCGCCTGCCCCAATATCTACTCCATAATGGAATTCTTGACCATTTCCAATATCTCTCCAACCATAAGGCGATGTAATTCGTCCAGTGGTTGGATACGTAAGATCGCCAGGTGCAACTGAGATTGGAGATGAGACACCTAACTCATATTGCTTTCCAGTACTATATACATCATTTGCATAACCTTGTGCTCCATTACTTTGCCAAGCTACATTGCCTCCATTATATTTAGCTAAAGCAGTTTTTATAGATGTTTCATTTCCTTTTTCATATCCTATGGTTTTTAAATAACAAGCTGCAGTTGTAGCTGCATCTATTAAATCCCACGGACTCGCAACTCCATCATTATTACCGTCCATTCCTCGTCCACCGTACTTTTTAATATTCGCTGGAACAGTAATAAATGAAAGATCATCAACAAGAATATTCCCTTTTTTTGTTGTAGGGTAATCACTAGCAGCGGACCAACCAAGCCACGTTAACGGCATAAACTGGAAGTGACCTACTGCTCCGACTAGGTTACCATCTTTATCACGTGAACCTAATGATGGATCAAAAGCCACAGGATTACTACTAAATGTGGATTCCTTACCATGAACGGCTGCTAATATATACCAGTCAATTCCACAATTATTAGCTGCTTTCTTATAAATATCCTCAAATTCTTTTGGATACCAGCCCCCTGTTAAACCTCCTAAATCCCCTAAGGTTCCACCTAATACAAACTCATCAATACAAGGATCAATAGACTTGTTCTTAAAGTAGCATTTTTTTAACCCTTCATAGTCAATATCAGGTTTTGGAAACCTTTCATCTATTTCCTGTCCTAAATCTATTGCATATTCTAAGTCTTGCACTTGAACTAATTTTGTATAATCGCCTTCTTTTGAAGTAGAAGTAAGGATACGAACTAATTCCTCCGGTATTAATTCGATCATTGGCGGCATACCATCATCGATAACCCATAATTTTAATTCTGTTGTTATATCACTGACACAATCACCACTAGACGCAGTACTTTCCGTAGTTGTAAGTAATTCTTTGTACGGAATTTTTGCTTTTAAGTAACCCATTTGAACTTCATCAATTATTTCATGCGATACGTTTTTCTTGGTTGTAGTTGGTCCTGACACAGATGTAGATGTATTCCCATCTTCATCTGTATGTGTACATGTCGTTGTAGTTGTTATCTTTACGAATTCATCAATTGGAGATGATCCTTCAACAAATATTGGCTTATAGTTAGGAGAATCCTCAAAATAATAAGCCATCTCTTTATCAATGATTTCAATGAATTTTGCCAATAGTAATTCCTTATTCGCAGCAGTATAATTTTTATATTTCTCATGCCAAGCTTTATAGCTTTCGTTTTCTATGTTCTTGAAATAATGATGTATGGTTGGAATAGCTATACTTTGTTTAAGCATATCTCCAACCTGATATAGCCAAGGTTCTGAAACTGGTGGATAAGGATATTCAGATTGGGTACTTCTGAGCCTATCTCTAATTTCAGTAGGCCCTTCTTCTAATCTTAGTTCAAACACTTGTTTTACAGCATCATCAAACACGACTTCAGTTTCAGAACGAGTAGATGCTTTTTGGAATAAATCAAAACTCGCTACACTTTGTAAAACTAAAAGTAACAGGATGATTAGGATAATTACTACTAATACATATGGGCCTAGAATTCCAAGGAGCCATTTTATACAACTCATCAATACTTTTGATATTATTGATTTTAGGAGTTTTGCAAACTTTCCAAGCTTTCTAGCCCCTCGTATTAGATCTAAGCCTTTCTTTCCCGCATTTATGGGTTTTGTAGTCGCGCCTTTACCAATATCTGTACTTTTATTGTTATTATCTGAATTACTCATTTACCTCACCATCCTTTTCAGGTGAAGTACTAGAATTAAATGGTGAACTAGTTTCTAATGACTTAATAGGTGAAGGCAATTCGCCTACATTACAGTGTTGTTCTGGACGCCACTGACTAGCATCAAAACCACTATCAACAAATGAATTTCCACTTTTATCTGCTATCATCGCATCATTTACTTGTGTATACATTTGAGTATTTGGTAAAGTACTGCCTGCATCGATTTTATTTAAAGAATCTGTAGGCATGTAATCCACGGTTCGTGTCATACCATCTTTTAATCTAGTATCTGCATCACCAATTGGGGAGATTAATTTCATATCTCCATTGTTATCTAAATAAAAACCACTACCTTCATTGGTTTGTTGAAACTGAATTTTCGCTTCAGGGTATTTAGCGGCAATATCACTCAAGTTAACTGAGCCTAATCCTCCAAGTTCTGTAGAACTTAAAATTGCACCTTTACTAATTCCACTTAACCCATAACCCATTTTCCTTCCAATTTGACCTTGTCCTACGATAGTTCCTAACGATTCTCCCATTGCACCAAAATACTGTCGCTTATCAGAAATATTGTTTAAATTAAGAGAGTTGTCCTTTACTTTAGCTCTTGTGTCCATTATTCCTTTTACACCGGCTGCAATATTTCTTGGAGCCTGTAGAGTATTACCTACCAAATTAGATCCAATGGATGCTCCTAGCGAAGCTCCCCCGGGTCCAATTACCATTCCTGCTGTACTGCCCAAAGCTGCTCCTGTGAATTTAGCACCTGTCTTAAATTTATTCCAAGTACCAGATCCTTCTGCTAATGCCGAAATAGCAGTTTTATTAGGTTGTTGATTACCTAACCCTGGCTTGCCCTTAAACATTTGTTTTGATCTACCAGCTTTAGCTGCGTAATTTATCAAAGATTGAGCAGTTCGTGTAGTCATAGTTGCAGTAGACATTCCCATAATACTTAAAAGCATTGAACTCAATGGTAAAAACAAGAATAATAGAATCATTTTAAAAACAATACTTAATGAATTTAAATTGATAAACATCATGATTACAGCAAAATAAATAGCGTGTACACTCTGCATAAAGACAGCACCTAGGAAGTCTATCAACCATAAACCGAAATATTTTCTTGTTTTCTCAAATAGCAATCCAATTATCACTAATCCACCTACTAATAACAGGACAGTGATAAGAAATAATCGATACATGTAAACTAAATTCAGAAACAGTAACATTACCCATTCAGCAAATAAAACGAGAATGTCAGTAAAATGGAACTCATCTTGTGAAGCGAGTATACTCAGACTTCCTAGTTTCATCCCTTGTGCTTCAAGAACTTCAACCACTGAAGAGGTAATTGCGTGATTAAACATAAAAATATAATCAACACTTGACCAGTAAGTAATAAGTAATACTGCAGCTAAGAAATACATAAATAGCTCTTCACCTATGTTAAATCGTTTAGAAAAGGTACTAGAATACATCATTTTAAGACCACTTATTAAGATGCTTAAGCACAAAACTAAAGTAAATATGAATGTAACTATATTAAAAATGGGATCAATAACTTTTTCTTTTAAAGAAGTTGGAAATAAACCATATGTTAAAGCCGGTTCTTCTTCTTCACTTTCGAACCATATACAATATGGATTGCCAAAGATTAATTGATTAAGGGTGTTTAAGTTAACCGCATTGAACGCTAATTGAACTAAATCTAAGCTATACTCTTCAGTTAACGTTGCCCTATCATCTTTAAAATCATCTACTTTATCCGTTGTTTCTTTATCCTTCAATGCCCCTTCACATGACTTTTTAGATTTATCTTCTTCATCGTTATTTGCATAGGCTAATGAAACATTATGGAATAAAGAAGGGATCAAGATGAGAAAGACAAGTAGCAATCGCACACAAGTTTTCACATGTTGTCCCCCTTTACTAGACGAGTTTCTTGACGCGTTTAGATTTAGTTTGATTTTGAGCTTTAGCTTTCCACACACTTGCGACTTTCCCTACATTACTGGTTTCAGTCTGTTTATCAGTGGTACTTTGTTTACCTTTTTTAGAAATATTATGATAAACATAAGCATCCGGATTCACTTTATTCACATTGAACCCTGGGTCCTGATATTTTGCCGCGTTAGGAGAAGCAACTTTTCGAACAGTTTTTGGGTTCATTGCTAAATTAGACTCACCAGTATTAACAATATAAGCCTCAGATTTCCTCATCACCGAAGGAGTTGAACCTTGTAAACCAACTGTTTCCGCCCTTTGATTTTGGGTTTCATTACCTTCAACTGATTGAGAAGGACCTGCCATAGCAGCAACACTATCTACACCCACACTTGCATTTGATTGAGGGATATCATAATCAGGTGTCGCATTGTCTATACTTGTAACACCATTTGGTATATTAATAGAAGAACCACTTACTGTTGATTGATTAAATGCAACTGTCTCTCCATCTGTTGATGGATTTATTGCTCCTGGTGTTCCTGAACCACTTGAAACAACATCTTCAACAGCTGAAACTGAACTGCCTGAAACAACATTTTCAACCGCTGAAACCGAACCACTGTATGAGTCGGTTAATGGTGCAGCAACATGTCCACTCTCCACAGCATCTTCAAATGGCAGAACTGAAGAAACATTTGAAATTGGACTATCAGGTGAAGCATTTACTGGACTGTTAATTGTAGCTTCCGATAATGATGGAGAATGCGAAGGCGTTGTATATGTTCCGTCCGGCTGGTATTGATAATTTAAAGATGGATCAGCTAATTTATAATCCATGACACGAGTTTGTCCATCTTTTAATGATGAATCAGCAGCACCTGTTAGACCAACTTGCTTCCAACCGTTATTTGTATTTACATAAAAACCACTACCTTGATTTGTTTGCATCCATTTCATATCCGCATTAGGGTATTTTTGAGCCAATGCATCAAATGTGGTTGCTTGTAATTTCCCTGAAGCATCTTTCATACCAAAAGATGACGCCATTTCAGTTGCTAGACGTTGACGAGAAACTCCACTTAACGCAAATCCTGCATTTCTACCTATTGCTGCACCTCTTTGACCAGCCAGCATTAATCCAATGGACTCTCCAAAATTCCCCATTGTTTGACGACGAGCATTTAATGTGTCAAAGTTCGCATTACTTCCAAACAAGGCTTTAAAACCTGATCCATTTTCATTCGAAAATTTACGTGCTTGATTGAAATTAGAATGGATGTTGCGACCACCTACAAGCATATTTCTCCCTGATTGAACAAGACCTCCTCCTACCGCTCCACCAAGTTTAGCTCCTATACCTGCTGCCATTGGTCCAGCTACCATTCCAGCACCTGCTCCAACAAAACCACCTAGTTTGGAACTAGTATCTTTAGCCATATTAAATAGGGATGAGTTTGTTCCAGCAGCGGAAGAAGATATAGAGGTACTTGCACTATCGCTAGCCAAACTATTTGCTAAATTAGTAAGAGAATCTCCTCCTGAACTACTTGTAGAATTATTATTAAATAACCCACCATTACTAGTTAAAGAACCTCCATACATTACACTTTTAGCTTGCGAAGCTAAATTCATAGTGGATACCATTCCTCCAAGTCCAACCATAGTTAAAGCAGAGCCAACTTTAGATGAACTATCCCCTATATTTAAAAGTTTCGAAATCATCCCAGAGATGGGAATAAACATAATCATTAATCCAATCTTAAAAAATACACTAGCTCCCATTTCTGCAAACATTACCATACCGTAGAATACAATTGCATGTATGGATTGTAAAAATACGTTTCCTAATAATTCTCGGAACCAATTTCCAAAGAACGCTCTTGTTTTAGAAAACATAAGACTGTATATTGCAACCATACCTAGAACGAGTAATAATAGAATGATTACTTTCCGAGCAAGGTAAACAACATTCAAAATACCTGCTAATATCCACTCACCAATCGCAACAATTAAGAAAGATCCCATTAATCCTGGTGAAAAATCCCCAATAGAACTCATGGCAGATACATTATCCACATTTGTTGTATTGGCTTCTAGTAATTTATAAATATCTATAACAATTGCTGCATTTATTTGGAATAACCAATTGGTCCAATCATTGTAGAAAAATGATAAAAATAAGGCTACAATCCACATCCAAGCATCATTCCAAAACTCATCCATTGCTTGTCCACGAATACTATTGCCCATTGTTTTTAATCCTGTAATCAACATTGCTAAAAGTAATACTAAGAAGAACACAGAGCCAAAGAGTTTAAGTAGTGGATCTATAATTTTTGTTCTTTCATCAAGTGTAAAAATACCGTCTGCAGACATTTTGGTATTTTTACCCGCCCAAATACAATATGGGTTCCCAAAAACTAATGTTGACATTCCGTTAATCGGACCGATATGGAAGAGATTTTGAACTTGGCTGGTTAAAAATTTCTCAGCCATATTTGCATCGTTCTCTTTATAATCATTTATTTCTTTGTCTACATCCTCTGAAATTAGAGGCTTCCCGCAAGCAAATGAGCTAAGTGAATATTCGGTATTAATACCACTTGTATTACTATCACCTTTATCAATATTATCTAAATGAGTTCCAGACCCTTCATCTAATCTCGCAAAGGCTGTTATTGGATTAATTGATAACGAAGTGATTAAAAGTAAAAGAAGCAACATTTTTGCTTTTTTCATTTAACCACCTCTTACTAAGGAATCCACAGAGACGTTTTGGTTAGTATTGATATATTTCCATTCACTCGGAGTCGGAGAACTTTGGAAGGAAACGATTTCTTTACCTGCCTTTAAGATCACTTCACCAGTGTCTGCAGTTCGTATCATCCGTCCAACTTCTTCTGAAAAGCGGAAAGTTCTTAAGATAGGCTCTACATCCTGATCTGGCTGTTTCATAAATGCACATGAATGCAGCTGTGCAACAACGTCTTGTGCTTCTTTTGTTCTATCAAACATCTCGTATCGTTGAGAAACAAGGGTTAACGAGACATTCCATTTTCGTCCACGTGCAGAAAGAGTTTTAAAGAACTTTACCATTGACGGATACTCTAACATCATCCAAGCTTCGTCCTGAATTACCCTTTTCTTTGGTTTAGGATTGTTTACAATGAATCTATTCCAAATCCAAGTCATTAAAACGTGTTGTGCTAAAGGTCGCTCACTACTTGATTTACTTAGATTAGAGATGTTGAAGTTTACAATTTGAGCATTATCTAACATATCTTCTGGTAGTAAATTTCCTTCTTTATCAACAATCTTAGTCTGACAATCAAACATACCAAAAGCTCGGCCTTTTATGAATAATGCAATTACACTTTGTAATTCCTCTAATCCTACTTCTTTTTCTTCATGAATTAGTTTCTTTATTTCCCTATCAACATCTGAAATTTGAGGCATTTTTTTATATTTTCTAATGTAATCAATTTCACCATTGTCTTTTACAAAATCCACTGTTTCGTACAAGGACTCTGGATCTTCTGTAATCTTGCACTCTTCCTTGTAAAGCCTTAGTAAAATACGATCTAGAGCATTTAATTCATATGGTGTTAAATGCGGCTTGTCATGAGAGGTCGATTCTTTCATTACTTTGAAGAATTCAATTGCTTCTTTTACTTTTTCATTAACGTTTACACGTTCAACCACATACTCATCAGGTTGATAACGATTAATAACCTCTTTTTCTACGTAAATATCAAGTGGATTAATCTGACTTGCAGATTCAACTCCGTCACTTCGGAGCTCTACTACAATTCCTCCAAGTGCATAAGTTAACCCGACATACTCTGGTTCAACATCCATGATAACTACTTTTTCAATGCCATCCATGAACCCTCGACCTATCAATTGCTTTACGAAAACACCTTTACCTGCTCCCGATTCCCCAAATATGCCAAGATTATAATTAGTTAGTTTCTTATCGAAGTTATTAAAATAGATATACTCACGACCATAAATACCAATCGGCATACCACCGTCGTGGTTAAGTTTAGATGACATGTGTGGGAATATTGCCGTTAAAGAGTTTCGGTCAAGATTTCGATACGACTTCTTCAAATAATTTGTTCCAAGTGGCAATGTTGATAACCAGCCTTCACGTTGACGGTCAAAGGCATTAATTAGCTCAATAGACTCCGCAGAAAGCTGCCTTTCAATGGCAACACTTTTATCATTGAGTTCACTTAGACTATCAGCATAGATAGTTGCAGATATACTTACATAGAACAAACCATTTGAGTTATTTCGTATCTCATCACGCAAGCCTTTTGCATCCCAATAATTTTGTTGTACTGCTTCGATTTTATTACGATCACCTTGTTTCTCAGCAGAATACATTACCGCTTCATACTCATCAGCTTTATCCTTCAATTTCCGTACAGCATCAGTTCTATCATAGGGCTCAATATGTACCGAAACGTCCATATCATCTCCTGTGAATAGACCTTCTAACCAATTTATTCGTACATTTGCTGGATAACCGCTAGGCTTTACATAAAATGATCTACCGAATTTTTTAGTACCTAAAGCAGTCTGTTGTTCAAAAAAGTCTGGATGGAATTTTACACCCTCATTTGAAATATTATCGATTAGTGTAGGCTCCACAACATTGTTTTCCCCAGTTACGGGTTTAGGCGGTATTGTTTTTTTAAACTCCCGCTTATTTTCATCTTCAATATTTTTTGCTTTTCGTTTAGTTAGCAGTCCCAACAATGTCTATCGCCTCCTCTACATTATTTACAAAATTCTCAAAGTCAGGGATAGTCGAGAAATCCATTGTTACAAAAGTGCTTAGCTTTTCTTTCTCCTGAAGATCTTCTATTGGATGTAATACAATACGATCACGATTTAAAGCACGTTTTACAACTTCAGCAGCTTCTACGGAACCGAGAATAGTTGCCTCTACTTTAGCTCTACGTAAAGCTCGTCTTACAATTTCAGCGCGAAGTCCAATATTATCAATAATATTTTTTTCTTTTTGTTCTTTATTTAACTTTGCCATTTTCGATGGCTCATAAATGTATTTAACAATGTAATACAACCGTAGTGTGATACGAAAATTTTTCTCAGTAACGGTTTGAATATGATCTAAAACATCTCGGTTATAGTTAGCAGCATGCTCATTTACGCGACTTAAATTTTGTTCAAATCTATATCGATCTTTAGTAAAGTCTTGTCGAACAGCTTGAGCTTGTA
Organism: Lysinibacillus sp. fkY74-1; assembly: GCF_053165895.1. Taxonomy (NCBI): domain Bacteria; kingdom Bacillati; phylum Bacillota; class Bacilli; order Caryophanales; family Bacillaceae; genus Lysinibacillus; species Lysinibacillus sp. fkY74-1. The sequence goes on from NZ_CP170174.1 coordinate 86,982, forward strand.
AATGAACAGGAAAATTAATAACATTAAAAACTTGCTGATATCCTTCTAAAATTGCAATACGCTCACGGTCCTGTAATAAATGGAAATTTACAAAATCAGAACTTAATACCACCAAATATTCATTACGTTCACGTTCAATTACACTATGTTCAATCTTTTTAAGTTCCATTAATTCAAGGATTGATTCGTATTCCTTATCTTCGTTGGTTAGAGTACTTTTGTTTTCAGAGTTCGACGAAGGTGCAATTCCTCCGTTTTTTTGTTCCTCAAGAAACTGTTTTCTTTTCCAACCAAAAACAGGTTCATTTCGATCCATCCGCTTTTTTGCTACCATTAAAATCAAAAATACAACTACAATAGCTAATACACAAAAAAGCACAAGTAAATCTAAAATATCCAATTGTTTCACATCCTAGTTTATATATGTTTTTTGTGACCTCCAGAATTTATAACGACGTACGACGAATTCTGATAAATAACAGTCGTATTTTTCTAGATAAATAAACGCTAGAGCAATAGAAATACCATTAAAAACCAGGGTTATTAAAATTTTAAATATAAATTCCAACCAGCCACCAATAAATGGCCAATTAAATATAACTAGTTGCAATAATGTAACTACAGCCACTGGACCAACTAACAATAATTGCCTTATGGAAAAATAAGCTAGTACTGTTTTTTGTTCTTGTGTTAAATCAACTGGAATTTTAATCATTTTTGTTCTCCTTCCAAAAATGAGTGACTCTATTGTCACTCATTCTGAAATGATTAAATTTTTAACCGAATAAACCTGATACAACTTTTGATAGCATGAATGCACTAAAGAATAGAGCAGCTCCTGCTAAACATGAGAAAAGTGCGGTCCACCATTTACCAATATTTCGTGGAGATATTGACCCAAAAATAATTACTAAACCAATAATTAAAACAGCTAATGTAAAGCTAGCTCCTCCAATACCACCAACCAATTTAATGATTTTTTCTATAATCTTTGAAAGTTCTGCATTACTCTCAGTATAGATTTCTTTGGTAAATTGCGTATTTAGCAAAGTTAAAGATGTTAAAGTCTTCATTCAGAATTTCACCTCCTTTTCAATCAAAAAGAACGAAAAAAAAGTACCGTGAAAGCAAGGCACAAAACCCAGTTGGGATTTTGCCTTAAACTTTCACGGTACTTCCGTGTTAACTTTCGTCATGTAAATTTAATTAGATTATTACAAAATTAGACATAAAAGTCAATGCATTTTCTATTCATATTCTTTAATCACTTCTCCATCGCGGAATGGTTTTTCTGCGATAAAGTCCATTTTAAATTTATCCTGCCAGTTTCCGTCTTCATTTTCCTTAAATTCAAACGCAAAGCGTAAATGTCCATGCTCCAATTTAGGAATATAAAGGATTGCTGTCGATAGTAAGTACACAAAACGTCGATAAACCAACATCGGAACTTTAAACTCATTTTTCTCCAGTTTAAAATCTTCGTCGAATTCATCGAAGTTTACATGCATAGAGTCAAAATGAAACTTAGGATATAACAGCTTAGATACATTCCCCTTTCTTACAAAAACATCAAGATATCCCTGTTCATTGGCGCAAACAGCTTCAATTATATCATTATTTTTTAACATCGCTTTTTTAAGTTGTTCTGCGACTTGTTCATTGTATGTTGGTACTAGTGTATTCTCCATTTTCCTGCCTCCGTGTACGTACTTTTATAAAATAAAAATGTGTTAAAAAAGGAGTGATTTTAGTATCCCCCGGTATAGATCCCATTGATAACATCACTAATAATTGATAGTTATTGTAAAAGGTTCTGAAGACCCACTCATTCTATAGCTCATTGTTAAAAAAACTATGTCGATGTAATTTTTTTCATGAAGATGTTGTAAAAAAGATATAAAAAAATCCTTTTTTTTTAATTTTTAACATCCATTAATTATATATTATCAAAAAGAGTACGACAATAGACACTGTATAACAATAAGCAAGATAGCCTATTTAAAGCCAAAATTTTATCACATTTTACCAAAATCATTGAGCCTATACCCCTTCCTTAAATAATTCAAATTTAAATTTTTTCATTTGAATTATTTAAGGAAGGGGAGAAAAGACACTCCTGAATGAATATTTATGCCTTAATATTTATATTTAAATTCTTTATAAACATTACGTGATTTACAACTAAATTATCTATTTATTGTTAAACTCCTTCCGTTAATATAAATTTTCTTCCCCACTATTTAATTAGTGAAAAAAAGCTTTAATATAAAGCATTAAAAGCTAATTTAGGATGGCGGTAATATAAAAATTATTACTAATTTCCATATGCAAAGTAATGATAAATATTTAACTATTTTAATTTCTTAATTACGATTTATTTTCATCTTTTAACTGTGGCATTTTACAATCCGATGCATAATAATTTAACTCACGATTAAAATTATCTGCTATGATATTAAGATTATTAATTACTTCTTCTGTAATTTCCGAATGGGAAAAATCTACCAATTCATCGTAATTACCTATCCTCTTATTAGTAATAATATTCTCCTCAACTTTCATTTTAAATTCTCAAATTTTTTAAGTATTGTAGTACTAAAGCTTTGTGTTTCACTAATCAACAGAGTAGTTCTATTAGCTTCTTCTAAATAACTCACTTATTGAATGTCCAAGTAAGGTTTCTACTTTTTTTCAGTAATATCTTTCGATTAATGCACTAAGAGTACCTATGATTAGTGTATTCCTATTGGTACAGGTATTCCCGATGTTTCAGTAGAAATTTTAAACTTATGTACCCCTAAAATCTTATTTATCTTCAAGCACGAAAAAAAGCACTCTTGATAAATGAACAGACCTCTCCTATAAAGGAAAAGTTTGAACACTAACAAGAGTGCTTTTAATGCTATTCACCGTATGGTTATAGCCTGGAATCGTTCTATTAGATAAGTCCATTATATCTATTTACTTCCTGAATTTCAAGTACATAAAAAAATATATGAATCTTTTTACACATATAAATAACTAAAATATGTATTATATTACCACGTTATTACATATTATTTTTTTCGTGTTTTCCAATTATTCTTTATCTTTTTGGTATACAGCAAAAAAAAAGAAGGTGCAAAATACAGCGACCTTCTTTTGAATCTCCATCTATAAACCCCAGTAAATACATCAGATAACAACTGCTAATAATCTTCAAAATCCAATTTTACAAATGAATTCTCGAATATCTTCTACTCCATTTATTTCATATTAATTACATCATTTTCAATATAATCAATAAACCGTTCACTTGATAGTAATTGGCAATCACTATAATTGCTTATTACACCTATATTTAAGTTGTTTTTTAATAAATATTCATTATCTGGAACATTGTCTTCAAGGACATAATAATAATCTGTCCTAACTCTTCTAAATAACAATTTTAAATCAAATACTAATGTTAATGTATCAATTAAGTTTTTGTATTCCTGTATCAAATCACGATAAGGGAACCTTTGGGAAGGTAATGAGTTCTCCTTAAATAAATTATATAATTTGTCGATATCCTGTTTTGAGTAGATATTATCGTTATTAATAATTAAATTATATAATTGAGATGTTCGGACTATTTTTTGAGGACTATTATTAGAGACAATAACATTATCATTTCCAATAACAATAATAGGCTTTATTTTTATTTCTTTAGTTTCTAACATAAGCTTAGGCATATGTGTAGCTAAGAACTTATTTTGATAAGCAATATGGCGATTAGTTTGAGCTGTAACGTCTTTCATTGGTTCTTTTTTTCCGTTCTGTAAGCATTTAAGCCATTGACCATCTGAAGCAACAGTAATCGAATATTTTCCTGAACTTCCGAAGTTTTTAACTTCTAATAAATAGATACCAGTTTGAGAGAACACTAATGCATCTGATTCAATTGATTGATCATTGACTTGCAATCGAACATTATATAAAACCTTAAATTCATCTGAATGCATGTCTAAAGCTTGTTGAAGCTTGTCTTCACCTTTGACACCAAGATTTAGAATAGCATTTTCCTTGTTAAAGGTTTCTATGATATTTCGTGCCTTACTTACCCCATGACGATTGAAATATTTAGATATGTTTTCTATATATGTAACGTCAATATTGTGCTTTTTGAAAAGTTCTAGTTCCACATCCCTTGCTTCTGGGTAAACGTTTGGTCTGTTTAGGCAGTGTAGGTCAACAAATCGATCAGTTGAGAATAGTTTAATTACCTCCTCTAACTGAGTTATATTCGTTACTTTTGATAGGAATGGGTATTTTTCTTCAATGATTGTGTTTATGTAGCCTAAAGCTGCAGGTATTCCTTCTAAGTATTGAATTCGTTCTTCTAAACTATGATATAACACGATTTCCTTGAGAGGTTCGGTATGTTCTTGGAAATAAGAAGCAACAATTTGATTCTGTTCCCTTAATGCTTGGTATTGTAATGTTGTAGAATCCTCAATAAACCGCTTATTTCTAATGGGCCACTCATCTCTTCTTTTATACCGCTTTCCCTGAAACATTTGTAGAATATCGAAGAATTTAAATACCACATATGTATAAAAAACAATGCCAATTATAATGAAGAATGCATATTTATATAAACCATTTAATAATAAGATTCCTGAAAACAATAGCGATGGGACAAATAATAAAACACTAGATACCATAAGCATTCTCTCTGCCCACTTTGGATAATTCCGATATTTTACATAGTTGTTTGACCATTTATTATGTATATTACCGTAGGTTGTACGCCTTTTAATCCATTCATCATACTTACTCATAAATACACTTCCCTCATAATCAAATTCCATTTTAAGATAATTTAACCATATATAATTATAAATTGAAATGGGGTTTGGCATGTATTTGATTGATATGGCAAACATGATGTTTATAAAAAATAGGTAAATGTACAAAGATAACGACTAAAGCATTTAAGCATTGCATATTGTTCATTTATAAACTTCAATCTCAAGAAAATAATAAGTTTAACCTTGCATACGAAAGAAACTGTCTTTTTAGGTAGAGATTTCGAAGGATGATGTTTCCTCTGTAAATAAAAAGGCTATTACTTAAAAATACTCTCCTCTTTTTAAATACATCTGAAAATATCAGGATTCTTTTTACTGTCTTCATATATTACTTAATGTAATAATTTATCCTCTAAATGATCATTTACTTTTAGTTTTTTGGTTAAGAATTATATATATTTTAATTGGAAATAATGATGAAAGATTATTATTTATGTTGGTATTCAACTTTTAATTGAATAGCAAAACATAATTAAAAATATAAATAATAAATAGTAAATATCATTCAAACAAGAACAATAAAACCCACTAAGTGATCAGCAAACTTCCCTCTTAAAAAATTACAGTAGTAATAATCAATATATATATTTATAGGGGATAACTTATCTTCCATAAACCCTTCTGGTACCTACATTCAGTCAACTTCTTTCAATTCTTGAAATACTTTATACCTATCTACTAACATGTATTAAAACTCTTATTAACTATTTCAACAATCCCGTAATAATATTTCCACAACCTTATATCAACTACTAACAATATCCACAGACTTGAAATCGATTAAAGAAACCAAGTAATTGTAAGTAAATTACATATTTAGACGAAATAAAAAACGAGCCCCTTTAAATTTGAAAAGAGAATCGTTTTTAACAATGACAAATAGCCTTTTTCAACTTTTATTTTTTTGAAAAAGGCTGTTATGTAAATAATGGCGGTATTTCAGCATTTGTTTTCTGGTAAGCAAAACGTATCATAGTCTTTGTATGCTCATCGGTTTTAACAAAATCATTTAAGTACCCTTTTAAGCGTACCCGGAATAAGCCAGGAAGGTTTCTTGTTTTTGAATGCTCTATCGCATAAACTGTTTTTGGTAATACATCCACTAGTAAGTTTTTTGTTATATGTAAAGCCATATCGTTCGCCACAACGTTCGGCAACTTGTGTAAATGTGTTAATACATCTGACTTAAAGATATTAATGCAATTTGTTAACTCACTATTTTTGTACTGAATAGAGCTATTTTTAAAGTGTTTTCGGATTTCTTTTCTTGCAATCGCTGTAATAGCTTCCTCAATTGGATTAACTTCACGTTCATTGAATGCATCTGAATTGAACCTTAATTCAACTACAGAATTACCGAATGTATCTCTTTGATCAAAATTAACTTCTTTGATTAATCCTTTACCATTATTGATAAGGCGTTTTAACCAATCTTTACCACTTCGTAAGCTCTTTTTCATTTTTAATAACAATGGCTGGATCTTACGTTTGATGATTGACTGAGATTTATTTGAATAATCACGGTATAACGCATTAATGATGTCTAGTAATCCCACAATTCCCGAAACATCTCTTGCCTTAATAAAGGCATTTAGGTATCCATTTTCAAAAATATAATATGGGATACGGAAATAGTTGAGTTCTGCTGACTTTCTTGGGTCATCTTTTACTGCAAAACGTGATACTAAAGGTAGTTGAATATAAAGCTTATGATTTACAGATACTCGACTTACAAAACCAAGTTCTTCTAGTTTAATTAAACCTTTATTTATCGAACTATAAGGGAGGTCATATTTTTCAGTTAAGTGTTTAAGGATAAAGTCATCTTCACGGATTAGTCCTTCTTCATCACATTTGCTACGGAGGAGTAAATATGTGACCAGGGATGCAGCTGTTAAGCTAGTAGAATATTCACGGAAATGTAGCTTCAAAAACTCTAATTCTGCTTGATAGAAAATAATTCCATCTAATTTACGCACTTTAGCCATATATTAACTCCTCCTTTCTATATAAAACACGTTGAATTTTTTTGTAAGACTTGTTATTATGTAAGTAACTATACAAGGCCGATTTTTGGCAATATTAAAGTGGCCCTTTTCAATCAGATTTTTTGAAAAAGGTTACGTTAATTTTTATTAAGTTGTTATTGTTATTGTTATTAATTGTTAATTGTTAATTGTTAATAGCAAGTAGTTATTCTCATTTTTAAGACCACTTAGTAAAAACTGTGACCAGCAGCTTTTACACCAAGTCAATCGAATCGACCAAATTCGAATGACGACTTCTAAAGCACCCGCTTTGCAGACGACCAAATCTGTGAAGCGGTTTTTTCGTTTTCATTTATCTTTTTACTGTTTGTTATCATTTAGATAATGTAGACCGCTCTGGAAGAACAAAGTCCCCACGCTCAAATGCTTCAATCGCATACTTAATTAATGCAATTCCTACACTCTGATCTGTCTCTAGATCATGTTCTGAACGAAAAGCGTTCACTTTTTTATTCATATCATCATCCAAACGAATTAACATAGGTTTTTTCTTGCGTGCAGGTGTAGCTGTACGTGTATAAGATACCATCTTAATTCCTCCTTCAGAAAATTGTGTTACACATTCAAAATTAACACACTATAAAAGAGATTACAATAAATACATTGATATATTTGGCAAGAGTTGATATGATTATTCATAGAAGTCTTAAAAAAGGCAAAACTAAAGACGCCTCAAAAAATCCCATTTTTTGAAGTGGTCATATATTCATTTATACATCTTAAAAAATAGTTTGTGAAAACTGTTCCCGCAGTTGTTCACTCTTGTCTAGAGAATTTCCCGATTCACTAGACTAAATCCAAAAGCTCGCCGTTTTACTCTGATTGGTCATTGTAAAGCGGCTTTTTGTCGTCTGTATTCCTTAATTTAGTTTAAAGAATACAAAAAGAGCATACGAAACTAGTCGTATGCTCGGTGCTTCCGCAACATATTACAAAACAGGAATATTTAAGATATTTTCAAAAGCAATTATCTTAAACTTCTGCGAATATGTCAAGTGCACGTTAGTTCGACAAAGTTTCAATAAAAGCTAGATTTCTCTAACTTTTTTTACAGCAACCAATAAGAATCCACGAAAAAAAGACCGTCTATAATACTAGAGGTCCTACCTATACGTCGCCAAAGAAGCTTTGCTTATTGTTTATTAAAATCAGATAATTAGATAAATGATTAATATTTTATTATAAAATTGATTGCAATATTTTTTAATATTGCTTATAATTCTATTTGTATTAACCAATTTAAGAAATTACGATAAACAAACTTTGCTGGTGCGTATATCGTAGACCCAAAACCTCTTGCTGCCAACAAGGGGTTTTTTACTTATATCAATTAATTTCATAAGTTATAAGAATTAATTCATATACTTATAATAAAACTAAAAACCAAGCTAGATGTCAAGAGAATTCCAAGGAATGCCCCATGGATATTAGTAAAAAACCAATCTAATATGGATTGGTCTTTTTTTAACTCTAGAATTTCAGCTTACCCTCTACTCTTATAAATGACATTAATATCTTATACAATGCGTATAGATAAAATAATAGCTATGTAGCAAACATCACAATGAGAGAGAAGAAGGAGACCGGCACAGTTATCATATCCCGAAAGCTAGTATATTCGAGTGCATCCCCCTACACATTCTTTATTGACTGGAGTATTAATACGTCAATATCTAACCTCAATAAGGAAGAAAAAAGGAGTGTCTCAAATTTCGACTTTGAGACACTCCTTTTCTTATTATAACTTCAGCTTTAGATAACTCATTATAAAGCCCCTATTCGGTCTTTGTAGATGCCATGGAATGGCTAGATAGCTTTCTTGGACACATAACTTCTACAGGCGTGAAATTACCAGATCACGATGATTGAGACCTGCCAGTCTCTTCTTTTATGTGGATGTACGAAAATATTCAGTAACTGGAATTGTTGCTTCATAGGTGGCCTTATCATCTTAAATTCTTATAGGGAATGAACGGTATCAAGAGTCACTGCTCTTTGACGTTTTGTTTTTAAATTAAACTCGATTGGCAATTTACGATTATGGACAAGGTCATCTAAACCTTTACCGTCATTTAAATTCCATGTCCATATAACCGAATCTACACCTAGTTTAGCGACTTCATTTGCGAATCTATTAACGATTTCCATAAGTGTTGCTTGTTTCTTCACACTTTCCGATGAATTGTCGCTACGTTGGAAAGTATCCATATCATAAGCAATTATTAGTTTTTGTACATTCCATTTAGGGATTAGATTAAGGATTTCATTAAAATTACCTACACCAGGTAAACCAGCTGCAAATACATTAAAAGTCTTAGCACTAATTTTGGCTTTGTGCTCTCCCTCTGTGATTAATAAAGTTCTTGTTCGAAAGATGTTTGTGACATTGACCCCTCGCTGCCACCCTTTTAAGTACTTTGGTGGTATCTCTATCGTAATAGGGGCACCACTAGATACACCATTTCGTCTTGCTTTGGTTATCGTGTTCTCAATTTCAAGATTATGTGTTGAGGAGAACCAAACATATTTCGGATCTCCACTATCTCTTCGTACTCGTAGTCTAACAATTAAACCATCTTCATTAAAAACAGGAATAAAATATCCTTTTGATACACTTAAGACATAGAACCAATGCCCATTGTGTTTCTTACCATTAGAGTCTGTAAATATCCCTACTTCACCTAGCTCCCTTGGTATTTTTGATTCAAAAAAATCAGGTTGGAAAATTTGTGATAACCCAGGAATACGTTCAAATGAATAATTTAACGATTTTAAATGCTTGTAAATATTAATCCATTCATCTAAAGAAGGGACAGACCTAAACATGTAAAGATTTATTTCTTCAACAGAGTATCGTCGTTTAACCATTAATTCATCTACATGTTCTTGTCGAAGGGGACACAATTGCAGTAATGCACGATAAAACGCATCAACAACTTGGATTGGTTGAGGTACTAGCTCTTGTTCTTGTGAGATAATCCTCATTGAAGGTTTATATGTATTGCTACCAGGTTTCATAATAGCTCCAAGATCGTCTCTCACTTCAATTCCCATTAGTTGTGCAACACCTAATACGGATTCTTTAAACTTACCTTCTCTTTGACCGAATTGATGCCAAGAGTATAAAGAAATTGCATTATTCCCCTTTACATCGGCACATTGGAAACAATTAAAGATGTTTTTATTGATCTCGATACAGCATGTATCAAGTTTGGACTCATTATGTGAAGGGTTCGGGCATGGTATAAAAAGTTGCTTCCCCACCCTTTTTGTTGGAAGACCTAGCGCTTGTGCTAGATCGACGAGTGTCACTGCTTTTACCCTTTCCACACTTTCTTGACTGATTTTTGCCATTTCAAATAGCCTCCTTAAAAAGTTTAACTCTTTTAGACAAAAACAAAAAAAGCCCAGTAAGAAACGAAGGCACGACAAAATCAAATCGTATTCGTCACTCAAATGAGCGTTTAAAAATACTGCTCTTACGTTTGGATTGAGCAAAAAAGTTCGAAGAAAAGTTATATGTTTAGTATAACGAACCAATCAAATTTTTTCATTATATGCAGTCTCTAGGATTTTGTGTTATAAACGGATATTAAAGAAATCAATTGATAACAATTTTAATAACCTTTATAACTTCATTTATCCATTTGCAAATGAGATTAGAATTATCCTAGTATTATTACTTTTCTTTTCACTTTTGTAAGTGTCCTAATAATGCTCACTGGTGGTTTCGAGTGGATTTTATATTTGTGCTCAAATAACCAACATAAAAGAGAATCTGCCTCCAAGCCAGTACCTATCCTTACAGTTGCTTTAACAATTCCGCATCAATACTATCTCTATACAAGAGAAGGGCTTTTATCAAACTACTTCCTTCGAGTAATTTTCAATAAATTCAATGTCTATTCCGTCATTTTTAACAAAATCGAATAATTCGTTAAAACACTTTTTAAGCTTTATATTCATCCAACCTAAATTGCTTTCACAATAACAATATTCAACCTCAAAGTAAATGATTGCATGATCGAAATTGACAACAGCTACATGCTCATTATTTATACGTAGTATTTTCACAAGAAAACTCCTTCTTATTTACATTCCTTTCTAAGCATATTCTCTATATCAAGTAAAAAAATCTTTATATATTGTATACTTACCAGTTGCTATTAACAGCAAAAGATTTAAGCGAACTAATTACCATATGTTCCCCCACTTTCTCTATTAAAAGGAATATTTCGTCTGAGAATTTCCAATGGTTTACATAATTTTCTCGCAAACTAATTGGTATATAATCTTGGGATAAAGGTTTAGTGGTCCTTAAAATTTCTACATGACCAAACAAGTCATTAATTATGCTTACGGCTTCGATTTCGCTCAGTTTATGTTGACTGGAAACATGTGTTTCAGATGTATACTGGATGAATGCAAGTAATTGTTTAAATTCTAATGGTTCAATAGCGCTTTGTACATATAAAAAATATTCTGGATCAATATTATATTCATCTTTTATAAGGTATTCGTACATCCAGCCATTATTCTTAGCTAATCTATTTAAGGAACGAATTAGACTTTTATCTTCAATTGTTACTATTAAGCTTGTTATTTGGTCTCTTCTACAATGGTTCTCAGAATAGTTCTCTTGCAATTTTATTTCCGTATATTCCGTAGTTAAATATACTGTGGTTTTCATTAGAACTAGTCTTGAATAAAAGAACACTTCTTTAATAACCCGAATTAATTCTAGTTCTGTTAGCTGGTGTGTTTTATGGACTCTTGTATATGAAAAGTATTGGATATATGCCAAAAGCTGCTTAAACTTGGAAGGCTCATAAACAGACTTCACATATATGTAATACTTGGAGTCAATACTGTTTTCTGATTTAATTACATAATCAAAAAAAGTATTTGTATTTTTTGCTTCAAATTTATTGTTTATTTGCTCGACTATACTATTCATAAAAGCCTCCATTATCTATGATTGAAAGTCATTGGGTAGTTTCCAAACCATTGAAATACTGTTTGATTAATGTTAAATAATATTGACGGACTATTGGATTACTTGAAAAGATGCTGTGTAATTGTCTATTGCATCTAAAAATTCATCCATATCCTTTTTAACGTCAATTTCATTACTCTTCGAAACCTTTTCTTTCACATCTTCTAAGCTATATACTATTTGGTCAATTGCAGCGCCGTAGTTGGCATATTTTGAATTTGAGTTCACACTTGATAGTAATTCATAAGAATTGCTTTTAATGCCCTTAAAGCCTTCAATACGCCGTTCTAGCAGTTCTACTACATAATTGCTCTCAATTTTTTTTTCGTTGTAATCTTGAATAATAAGAATGGTTTCACTTGTATTGTTTACCAAGGAAACTTGGTCCGAATAAAGAATATATTTTTCTAATGTCCAACTAAAGAAAATGCTTGTGATAATACTACCAAGCACTCCTCCCCCTACAAATAAAAGGGATAGTTTAAAATATTTTTTATTCATTGATACAACCTCCATTAGACTTCTGTGTTGGCTTTTAATACAAATCAATTAGTTCTTCTCTATCTCAAAAAAAGCCATGTACTTTGGCTTGAATATTGCTTGCGCGATAATATTAAAATTTAAGTTGGAATGAGATACTTCATTCCAAACTTCTTGGTGCTTTCTCGCTATCGAATAAAAATCAACTAAAAAATTAATCAAATTCTCTCTTTGATTACCAGTTTTTAAATTTGAAAGTGAAAAAGGTGCATTTTCTAATCCATCACCTAACATGCAAGCAAGACTCCTGTATAAAGGATGGTCGAAATCATTTAGATATAATTGGCGAATAAAAATGATGCCAAAGTGCATTGTATCAGTACTCAATCTTAGAATTTCAGAATCTGTTTTGGTCTCAAGGTAATCATAAAACTTCCTAGTGCTAAGATTTGTTGATAAAAATGATAAAATCTTTCTCGATATTTCTTCTTCTTCATTTAGAATGAGTTCTTTTGAAAAACTATTACATTTACTTCTTAACCCAACAGAAATGAGTTCCGTTTTGGTGTAAGCTTCACAGATAAATTGCTTATTTGAAATTTTGTTCTTCTTCATAAATCTGTTTCGAGCGGAAGATCTGGTAAATGCCCAAATAACAGAGTGTGTAGGGCCATTAAATGAGCCTCTCCTTTTAGGAGAAAGTAAAATGTAATATTTAAACATTTAATCACTACTCCTTACAAAATTACTTAGGGAACTGATAGAGGATTGTACCATCATCTTCAACGGTAAATTCTGCATCATTCTCTTTCAAGATTTTAATAAATCCTTCCTTAACTGAATTATGGCCTTCAACAAAATCCCATGATAGTCTACGCAACACTTTACGCTGTTCAGTGTTTTGTACTTCTTGCGATGCCACTAAGAACTTCTCAAAAGTATTAAGTTGTTGTTTAATGGGGAGATTTAACGAATTAAACTTTATGTCCTGATTTTCTATCAAAGTGTTATACTCTTTGACCTTAATCAACACTTCGTTGATATCGGTATCTTTTCCATTAGATAGGTCATCCCATATTGATACAATTTCATTTGAATAGGTTGAATAAACAGTTTGAATATAGGATTCAATAGGATTTTCAACACTCAATTTCATTTCCGGCTGCTCTTGGACGTGACTGTTTTGATCAGCGAGGTATGCTCCTCCTCCAATTGCACTTATTAGTAAGACAAAAAGCACGCTTCTAAAGACAAGCTTCTTATTCATATTTATTTTCATAAAACTCACTCCTAGTTTTGCATATAAAAAACCACATACGTACCCTAAGTACGCATGTGGTTCTTCCAACATGGCAAATGTCGTTAATATGTAATTCAACTAAATATATATCAGGACCACAACCTGTGATAACACATTAATTAAATGTAGTCCTTTCCAAAAGGCAAACAATTGGGCTGCTGCCAGCTTAGTCAGAGAAAAGACCGCCAACTCTTTTAATCACTACCCCTGTATTCCAAACCTTACTTCCCCATTTATCTCCGCCATCCAAACAACTTACATTACCCATTAAATGTTATGAAGGATGAAGGTATATGCTTTTTAGGATGAAATTTCACAAAAATGCTCAAGGGTTCATCAGCCTCAGTCGATTAGAAGTAATGCTATGAGTAAATCCAAAAGTTACCCATGGAGGATTATAGGCGTAACTCATCAATTATTAGTTTTTATACATATATTATGTGGATATAAAATCCTTTGTTTTTTCAACTTCCGCTTCTGTTAGATACATAGAAAATATTCCTTCAATTAATTTTAGGGTGTGTAATGTTATTCATTACACACCCTTCGCTATGTTTTAAGGAAATCGAGTCATTGGTAGTCTGGCCATGAATTGTTCCTTGATTTGCGAATCTGAAGCAAATGAAGTACCAATCCCTAAGCGGATTTTCTCGTCCGCTTCACTTGAAGGAACACGCTCTTCATTTCTATAATACGCGAGTAATTTATTGAAGAGATACACATCTTCAATGATATGAAGCTCAACTTCCCCATTTTCCTTGTTGTCAACTAATAAAAAATGAATATCCCCATTTATATCATGACCAACAACGTATAAGTCACCATCATAAGGTTTTGGGTATCTAAATGCTTCATCTGATACAACATGTGTTAAATCACGGGCTTCATTCATTTCTTCAAGAAGAATTACAACCCATTTATCTTGTGCAATTGTCAAATTTCCACCTCCTAATAGTCATAGTCCGCATCATCCATTAGTAGGTCTTCATTGTATAAAGACGCATGATATTCAGAAGCCGACATACCTTCCCATTCAGGAGTTAGGAATTTAATTTTTGAAGATTTTACACCGGATGCTTCAAAATATGTGTAAAAGATTGCGGGATCATTTTTTTGTATTAATCTTTCATCTGTAGTAAAACGAATTCTACTGTCTGGCATGTATTGCTCAGCTAATGCTGCAATATCAGGGATTCTAGATACATCATCAACCAATAGTATGACAAGTTCTGGTCGTAAATCTTCTGTCAAAGATGTAAATGCTAATTGAATCTGTTGAAACCTCTCAATACAGTCAGAATACCAATTCTTTACTGGTCGAATAATCTCTAACCAAAGGTATTTAAAATCCTGTTCATCTTTTATTGTTTTAATGGCATAGTGTGGTCTAAAATAGCGGCCATTAGATAAATCAAATTTCTCCTGTGATGACCATTCAATTACACGGTCAAGTTCTCGCAATTTACAGTAGAATTCATTAGCTATAACTGTAGAAAAATAGTCAGTCATTTTAGGAGCATTTCCAGGGACATATTTTATCGGTAAAAATTGATATGTTCTTGGAACATGGGTTCTTGGTAATATAATACCTGCGGCTTTTGCTCCAACTGGTGAAAGTCCATAAAGATGAGGTAACAACCTTTCATTTTCACAGGGGGATACCCATTTAAATGCGACAATTATGCCGCTTCTTAAACACTTTCTGATGAATTCTTTAATTTTTGTATCAGAGTCAGTGGGTGAAAAGACAGCTCTTTGAATTTGTGAGCGTGTAGCAACACGGTGGTTGGCTAAGAACGTCAATAATGCAATCTCTTTATCTGTAAAATTATTATCTTCCTCTTTTCCACGTAGCCAATAGTTACTATTGCGGATGACATTGGATTCTACGGGTAAAAAATATAACAGGGCATATGGATCTCCAAATAAACTAAAAGGGTTACCGTTTGGCGGAAGGTATTGTAATATATCGCGTGGAAGCGACGGCGACTTATATGGGATAGTCGTAGAGTATGTTGGTGATAATTTTTTTTGAAGAACAGGGGTTGCCTGTTCTTCAACATCACCTTCTACAAAATTTTGAATGCTAATATCTTGTGCAGTCATTTTATGAACGACTAGCCTTTCCTATTTGGTTAACCCTTGGGAGAACGATATGCCCATAAATATGCCCTGTTTGCATATCCACACGACTAACTTTTAGCTGACATTTTTGCCCTTCATTAAGGTGTTGCCCAACACGCATGGAAGGGAATGGAGCCAATGCTGAGATGTTGTGCGGTTTTAAAGTTACAAAGACTCCTAGTTCCGGATTAATATTGTTGATTTCAGCTGCATATGAACCACCAGGTTTGTAATCTGCTAAAAATACAGCAGGGTCTGCTTCTAAAATACGTCGACTGAACTTAACTTTTTGCTCATCCGCATTTATAGAAATTATTTTTACATCAATACGTTCACCTCTGCCAACAACCTCCCGCATATCTTTGTAATAAGCATAAGAATATTCTTCCTTTGGCATACGTGATCGAACACCATTGACAATTAGATATAAATTGGCTTTATCTACGCCTGAAACAAATGAACTGTAAACTTTCCCTTCTTTAGCAGAATTCCAAAAAAGGTTAGCTTGGATGCTTAATGCTTCTGTTCGATTCGCAATGAAGTAAGCACTATTTTCATCAGATATAACATCTTCAACAATAACTTCAAAGTCGCCGTCAACAAATGCATAAAGTGATCTGAATTCATAGTCATCCATCTTGTTTTTTGGAATATAACCATAAATACCATCGTAATAAACTTTTAGGCATTCAATCGCTGTACCTGCCATTTGCAGTTCTTCAATTCCGACACTAGTTACTGTAATAAATCGTTTGAAGCGGCGAGCATCTTTTAAATTAGCCTCAGCATACATTCGCTTTTCTTTTAATTGTTCTTCTAACATTGTCATAAATCATTTCCTCCTTATTTTGACAATCAAAGAACGCAAAAAAGCACCAAATCCACGTCTAATAAGACGAAAGATTCGGTGCTTCCGAACATTCTTCTGAAAGGTTATTTAACTTAGTTTACAAACAATATACCCTTTATTTCTATATTTTGCAATACCTAACAAAAAATTCGCAGAGATAGAGAGTGTTGTTTGGTATTATAGTAATTTACATGGATAGAAGATAATAGGGGTAGATCTAACTCCAGCTTTTACACATTCTTTAGTATGTTTAGTTACTGCATTTTGGAGGTGCGTTAAAAATAACTGACCAAAAAGAGGGGGTACCTTATTATTAGCCTCTGACGTAGCTGAATTAACCAATAAAACTCCACCCTCTTTAATAAATAACTCTGAATCGAAAATGTCTTTTCCCTCTTCATAGTCAAATATATTGGCGATTAATGGACAGTTTAAAAAGTCATTAAAAAGCTTCTTAACTCCGTCGTAATAGCGTTCTTTTTTATTTTCAACAATTTGACGACCTGAATATTTGTGTTCATCTGGATATAGTACAGGATTCAATCCTTCTGATGTATAATCAAGAACTTCATGTTCGAAATACTTAAGCAAATCCTCAGTATTCTTTGGATTTTTAATAGAATTGAATGTCGTTTTTTCTTCTTTGTTGTATAGCTCACGAAGGTGTTCAACAGTATCTGCCAAGAAACGTGGTTCTAATAATAATTGTATAACATGATTAATGGTTGTTTCTGGGCCAAAGGATATAATGGATAATTGTGTAAGTGCAAAAACTAGTTCGGTTTGTACATTTTTGAGAAATTCCTCATTGGTCCATAATAAAATGTCCATAGTTTTGTGTAAATTAGACGCTGATTCTATTGAATCTGCACTAAATGGCTGGAATTTTAATGACCAAGATTTTGTTGGGTCTAATACTTGAATCCTTTCAGTTGGGATTTCAAGTCGTTTACATAAATTTAAGACTTCATCGATTTTCTTACTATTTGAGTCGAATAATACAAATCCACACTTCGATTTCCCGCTTACACTCTTTAATATACTTTGGTATAAAGGTTGTCCTAGAACAGTTAAAACATCTTGATACAAAGGTACTTCATTTGTTTTTTCTGTTTGCATTTGATACCCTCCATTTCTTGTAGAAAAACTCAAAAAAAAACACCGAACCCACGTCTAAAAAGACGAAAGAATCGGTGCTTCCGAACATTCTTCTAAATATTAATTATGTTGAAGTCATTTTATCAATTTAAGGGAAATGAACCAATAGGTTTTAAATGTCTTCTTCAATAACATCTTCAGAAACAAAATGCTTACCTGGTATAACAACCTCAATTTTTCTTTTCTTATTTGCTTTAGAAAATACTTTCTGCTCTACAACTGATTCCTTCCTTTCAGAAAGGTTGGTTTCACTACCCTCTGAATTTCTTTCTGTTTTAATAATGTTTTGAGATTCAACATTACCATCATTGAACAAATTTAATTGACTATATTGTTTTACAGCTGTATTAGTATGTGCGTCTTTATTTAATACTTTATCGTTATCGACACCAGAACTTGTAGCAGAAATATTAACTTTTAACATAGGTGGTTCCATCTTAGGTTGAACAAGAGGTTCTTGTACCACATCAATTTGCATCTGCGATTCATCTATGCTATTTGTAAGTACATCACAAACCATAAAATCAACTACATCTTCGGATGGCTGTTTAACCTTGGAATCCACTTTTTTACTTGTAGAAGCTACTTCTGATGTATTTTCAGCCACTTGTTCTTCCATTTGACTTAACCATGCTGCCGTATCATCAAAATTAGAAGTGATTTCTACTATAGCTTCAGTATTTCTTACTCCATTCTCGGATTTATCTTTATCACGATGGGATGGGATGGTGTTGTTAATACCCGTTCCATCATATTCGTGTTTTAGTATTCCTTCAGAAACAGGGAATTGAATTACGTTATTATGTTTGTTTTCACTGTGCAAAAGAATAGCTTGTGATTGGAGTGGTGGAGACATAAATCCACTGTCATTTGAACTATGTTCAAATTCTTGTACAGAATCACCAATAGCAGATACATTGGGCATAAACTCATCTGGAATTGCACTATGAAAGTCTGTAAGATTTAAAATTTCTTCTTCAGTTGTCATATGTTCCATAGATTCATACCCAACCTTTACATTAGTAACGAGTGAATCTAGTTTGTCTTGTGATACATGATCCGTGACATTAAAATCTTTTTCTTCTGTTGATTTAATGTCACTAGCTACTAAGTCCATAAATCGGTTAATAAATGCTGATTCATGAACAAATTGACCAACAGCCCTCTTCGGTATTCCGATACTGTTTCGCTCATTAACTACTTGAACAATCATTTCTTTAAAGGGTAATTCACGGATGTCTGTTGGTGAGAAACGTGGCTGCAATTCTTTTTGAGTATTTAATCGGTAACCCCATGTCTGTTTTTCACTCGTCATAGGAGATCCTGATTCATTCATAGATTCTACAACATTAAGCTGTTCTCCGAACTCTTTTGAGAAATATTCATTATCTTCAACAGGTCCTCGACCAAAAACTGTTTTATGTGAAGCATTTCCCATAACTGACTTACGATAGGATAATCCTACAGAGTCTAATTGAGCGATAGACTGCATGGCAATAACAGCACCTACTTTATAAGAACGTCCTAGGGTTAAGAAGCGCTCAAATGCCTCATTAGCATACAGTGGGAATTCGTCTACATAGAACATAATGGGTATTCGTTCAATTCCTGTTTCTTTACATTCTTTAGCGCGGCGGAATACAGCACTTTGGAATTGTCGAATAAAGAATTGTCCGAATAAAAGAGATAATTCATCTAGATCCCCTAATGCAGTATTTACTAATACGACACCACCTTCACGTAAAAACTTGTCCGCATCAAAAGCTTCTTCCCCATCGTTACAAACAAATAAACTTTTAAGCATAGAATTTAAAGCAATCTCATTAAGATATTTTTTCGCACCAGTAACAAACTTATCCTTCTTATTTTCAACCAATGGGCGTCCAGCATATTTATGATCTGGAGGGTATAATACCTGTTTAATTTCTTCTTTATCACGGAAAGTTTTATAATCAAGTACCTCGTTTTCAAAATATGAAACGATTTGTTCAAATGAATTTAACTCTGCTCGCATACTACTTTCCAAAGAAGGATCTTCCCTTTTTGAATTTATTGTTTTTCGAACAAATTCTACTATATCAGCTAGATAACGAGGGTCTGTAAACATTTGCTGAATATGAAGAATATTTGTTGCAGGACCAAATCGAATTTTAGCTAATAAAGTATACGTACTCGCTGCTTCGTTTTGTTGTCCTTTGAAGAATTCATCTTGATCTCCAGTTAGTGCATTTAATGTACCTTGAAATCCTGAGGCTGCTGTTTCTCTAGTCCCACCGAATGGATTATATTTTATTGACCAAGATTTTGTGGGATCTATGACTTTGATTTTTTCCTCTGGAACGCCAAGCTTTTTACAAATGGTTAACACATCATCTACACCATCACCTTTAGGTTCCAAGAAAATTAGACCCATATCCCGTTGCCCTGTAGCTATTTTTAAAATATCTTGTGCTATTCGTAATAATAGTGTGGTTGAAGTTTTACCAGAACCAGTAGCCCCTATTATAGCCTCATGTAAAAATCTTTCATTCTCTTTGATGATAATCGGCTTTTTTGACTCTACATCGAATCCGACAATAACATCACAAGAATCCAGTTTATATTCATGTGCAAACCGTTTGATATATGGAGCTTCCCATGTCATAAAATGATTTTGAAGTAAATCCTTATTTATCATATAATCACGTGATTGTAAAAAGAGTGCAATTGCACTGAAGATAACTGGTGTGATGAATAGAATTAGAATTAAAGAATCTAAATCATCAGTCATGATAATGTTTTTGTAAGGTTCTGAAATTCGAACGCTGGTTAAGTAATCCAGAAAATAATCTGCAATATACTTAGCAAAAGCACACCAGGTTAAGATATGAAAAGTAACCAGATTAAAAAATGCTGCTTTCCATCGTCCCTTTTTCGTTTTAGACCAATCTTTAAGTATAACTGGTCCTTTTTTTTGAGGTATTGTGATAGTACTGTAGTGCCAAGTAAAGTAAGGCGAAACCCATATCAAAATAAAAAGCCACCAGGGAAGCTTATTTAATAATGCTAATTCAAACATTCCTAATAGACTCATTACCCAGCTGAAAAATGCTATGGGTAGTAAAACAGTAAAATTAAGCCATGATAACACTGTGACTAATCGATAGTTTAAGGTCATACGAACAAATTCTTCACGTTTGGTTTTCTTAATAGCCTTTTTGAACCGGGTTTTTAAGATTCCTTCACGTACGATACCATGTTCAGTATCCGTTTGTATTAAGACCTCTTGCTTCTCCTTTTTTTGTAAGAAGCCCATTAAATCCCCCCCTTCTTATTTTTTGAAAAACAAAAAGCACCGAAACCAACACCCTAAAATAAACTCTAAGGCGGAGGTTCGGTGCTTCCGAACGTGCGATTATTTGTTTTTCTAACCCTAATTATATGTTTCTAATGTATAAAGTCAAGGGCACAAATTTACTTAACTATGAAGACAGATTCCAGGAAATCAATACGTTCTAACCCTTTCTTTAGAACGGGGGGATTACTGCAGAGATCCATAATATGTAATCGGTCGTAAAACAAACTTTCTACCCCAGTCTTAAAAGTAGCATCAATTAGTCCCCTTGAATATGGTTGCAGCTTCCTAAAGACAACTATTGGTACAATAACATACGCTTCATTCTTTTCGACAGCAACCCTTTGAAGGTTGTTAAAAATCTTAATACACCTTTCCCATTTTTGAGTATTTAACCCTTCAATGTTAAAGAAAATACAATAGTACTTTCTATCACTCGTAAAACGTCCTAGTACATCACCAGTATGTTTAAAGTAATCAAACAACAATCCGTCCGTAATGGGATCTGAATAGTTGAAGGTGTTGTGTAATTCTTTTAAACGGAACGCTTCAATTAGCGGGTATTTAAATGCTTTACTGAATTCAGTTCTTAATGACAGAATTGTATTTTCAAGATTACTTACAGTGGTGGCTATAATATTGAATTCATCAATGAACTCACCACACATAGCATTAAAAGCTTTTAAGAAATTAAGATAACGAAGATTAACCTGTAAATCATTTACCTTTTGATTGTTTGTATAACGTGGATCTTCTAATACAACTATCATTCCTTTGTAGTATTTAAGCTCATTTTTTTCCTTAAGCTCCCTCAAACGATTATTTAGCCGTCTAAATTTTGCAAGAAGCCTTTCCCCATACTCTGTTTTTCTGTCATATTCCATAAAGTAATACGCTAATTCACCATATGTTTCTATAAGGTTTCCTTGATCATCATAACGAGATAGATTTAAACAAATTTCGCCATCAGGTTTGTATTGCATATTTTCTTTTAAATTTGAACTTCGTGGTGAGGAATGCAAGTTATCTCGTAATGAACATATGTCCGTTAGCTTTATACCGCCAAATACCCACTTGTCATTTTTAAGATCACTTGCCGCCTCTTCTACTTGTCGATTAAAAGCCAGAATGTTGCATTGAATCTCTGTTTGAAAACGAGAATGTATATTTTCAACAGGTGGTACTCTCCAAGGAAAGTAGCATAAATCAAAGTCGAACCCCGAATGTTTATACTTATCCAACTCCGTGATTCCCAGGAAAGAATAAATCTCGTTTTGCCCCTCTTGTGTCAAATAGTAATATACTTCAGACGAATCTGATACACGATGTTGCTTTAAGTAACCAACTTCCTGTAAAAGCCTCATGGTTTTGCTTAAAACCTTTCTTCCACTTTCGAAATCTTTATCCTTTCGAGTTTTCCCCTTAAGTTCAGGTCTTAAATAACTCAATATATGATGAATCTTAGCCATTCTTACTTTTAGAATGAACTTTAAAATTTCCAGTTGTTTATTGCTCAATTTCTTATAAGTTGGGGGTGCCAATTCTATCAATTCTCCCTTCTGCTTTTAACTCCGATTTTAGGTCAATGAAGTTCGGGGTTCAAGAGAAGCTGAAAAAAATGTTGAAAAGTGCTTTATTACCAACTTTTAATATGGCGCTGACATACGGCGCTTTTACAGTGTGCTGCCAGCACTACTGCTAAGCGCCCCTTCTAGGGAACAAATACAAAAATAATAATCTGTTAAAAAAATACAATTATTGAGTTAGAGAATTCCCAATTAGTAAGAAAAAATAGATATGTAATACCATGAAAAGTCCTATAATAACTTCTTCTAAATATAAACAATTTTTAACTCTAAAAAAATATCGTACACACAATATACACACAATATACATATAGATTTTTATATACGTATATTGTGTGTATGTAATGTGTGTATAATGTGTTGACGGGTGGTAATCTTACCCTGTATAATTAAGACAGAAAATAAGGTTAGCCAGGACAATTATTAGGAGTGGATTTTGAATGACAAAAAAAAGAATTAAAAATGTAGTACGAAGAGCTGGTGTAGATGGAGGCAATGGTGAAACAAAGATGTATTTTGAGGGAGTTGAAGAAGGACTAGCCATCCCAACAGCTGAACTCATCGTTATTAACGCAAACGGCAAAGGCAACTTCTTAGCTTCAACAGTCGTAACACCAAAAAATATTCATGAACATTTAGATATTACATTCTTATCGTCAAAAGCTTTAACAAAAACTAATGAGCGTTATCTTATCGGTAAAAGAACATTGAAATCAATGGGGGCAAAGCCCAAAGAAACGCCAAAGCATGCCCAAAAGCATACTTCTGAAATCGTTGCGAGAACAATGCTTGCAGGGTTACTGGTAGATGCGATAAGAAATAATCCAGATAGCAAATCAATTACAGTACATTATGATTTAAATTTAGGTTTGCCTTTAAATCAGATTGATGAAGAAGCCTTCCAAAAACATGCTGAGAGATTTATTGGTACACATGAGATGAAATTCCATTATCCGAATGGAGAAGAAATCTTAGTTACAATTGTTATTGAATTTGCGATGACATTACCAGAAGGAGCAATTGGTGGTTATGCAATTATCTATAATATAGATGGTAGCTTGAAAACTTATGAAATAGTTGAAGAGGACGAATCTGGTGATTTAAATAAGTCCGAAGTAACATTTGAAGACAGAGAGCTACTTATGGGTGATATTGGAGCTGGTTCACTAGATTGTGCTGTAATGATGGGGGTTGATTTTGACTATGAAAATTCTGAAGGGTTTGAATTAGGAACTAAAGAATCCGTAAATAAAATCCGAACAGAATGGAACAAACTGCAAAAACAAGATCAAATTCATTCTTTAACACAGTTCACTGAAATTTATAGCAATACAGAAATTTTTAACTCTACAAAGTTACAGAATTTCTCTACTATGTATCTGAATGACGATGCAATTGTTATTGCAGATAGTCTAAAGAGTATTTATGAAAAAATGCCATCAAGAGCACGTATTGTTTTATATGGTGGAGGAGCTCTTCTATATAAAAATGCATTAATGCCATTATTAGAAGAATACAGCGATAAGGTTATTTTTGCTCCTGATCCTAAATTTACAAATGCAAAAGGATTACTTATATTTGCCCTTACCCCTGCCTTTGAAGAACTAAAAAGCAATTATCTTGAGGCTTTAAGTGTCTAAACGAAGAACCACTAAATATGAACATGGGGATCGCTATCAGGTCTATATAAACAGGACTGTTGATGATGAACTACTTTCATTTATAAACAAGCAATCAGATATATCTGGTGCAAGTATGCTTGGGCTTATCTTACTGTACCAAATGTATGGTAATACAGATATTGATGATTTGTTACCTAGAAACTATAGAGTAAATGCACACATTCCAAATTTTAATAATAATGTTCCTATCTCACATCAAACAAATGAAGTTATAGTTCCGGAAGTGAAAAATGTATCTTCAGAAAATGATATAGATAGTCTTAAGGATACTGGACGAGCAGAAGAAATAATTATTGCTGCTCGTCCAGTAATAAACAAAGAAGAAGAATCATCATCTTCTGAAGATATAAAAATAATAGAATCTAATAGTTTAGGTTATGATAATGAATCAGTATCCCCTGTTCAAAATGAAGTTTCTGAAGAGAATAATGAAAGAATACCTACTAGTAAGGGCAACGGTTTGAATTCAATTAAGACAAGTTCCATGATGCCATTCGGCAACATGATCAAGCCGAAAAAGGGTAAATAAAAAAGACCGTACATCATTTGTACGGTTTTTTATTTAGTCTAGATGGTGGTAATTGGAAGTTGGTTAAAACGCTAGATTTTACTGCCTAAAAAGTAAGCGTGTTGAATAATGATCAATTAATCATAGTCTAGATTTTTTTTTATTAACCCCTTAGCTGAAAAAGATGCAGATAACATACTTAATTTCAGCTTTACCCAAAGACTGTTCATATTCACCATATATTTAAATTTTTAAGAGGCTTCTTTTTTTATAAGCTGCAGATTATGTACCTGCCTAAAGGGTCTACTTACAGATTTTAGATTAGGTAAATTCGTTTCAAAAGTTATTTTAGAATAGGGACTAAAAATATAGAACAATTAGCAAAAGTTGATATCAATACTTGTTGAAATATAAATCTCCCTTTTATTCAGTCCCCCACCTGTTTTATTCAGTCCCCTATCTCTCTTATTAAGTAAAAGATATCCCTTGCCCAGTAAGAAGGAATGACTAAATAACTCTTGCCCAATAACCCAGTGGGTAAGAGTTATTTTACTAAATTGCCGGTTTAGTATTACGGGGGAGCAGAGTGTTAATGTGAGTATGTAAAACTTCAGTTTTAAATCCACTCTTGCTGCTGAATTTCCTAACTTGTACAGTTTTGTTTATACTAATATATTATTTTTTATCCTTTTTCCCCTTCTGTATTTCATCTTTCTTTTTTACTGGAAAGCCGTACTTTTTAGTGTGATTTTTCACTTCGGCAATCAATCTGTTCTTTTTTTGCTCCATGTATTTCACCCCTATTCACTGTATTTACTTCAAAATAAACATTAGCTAATAACCCAGTGGGCAAGTTTTATCATGTCTATCTTCCCCTATTATTAAGATTTGGGAAGGGCTATGTTCAACAAGTAATAACAAAAACATAAATATTGAACACTTGAAAACTCAAATATTACTGGAGTTCCCCTTTCATTTTTATTTTGACCCCAAAAACTCTTTTTTATACTCATACTGTTAGAGAAATACTCATACTATGGAAATACCTCTTGCCCACTGGGTAGAATAAGATTTTTAGAAACGGGTGATAAACATGCAAGTCACTAAAAAACGTAAAGTAAGAAGTGATAAAAAAACTAACATAAAACCAACCATTTTATTGGATGCTAAAATCGCAATTTATCGGTTAGCAGACATAACAGAAACTCCAGTTAAAGACGTTGGTGAATACTTATGTAAAGCAGCTCTTAGCAATAAAGGGATTTTAGAAGTGCTTTCAAAGCATTTAAAACGTGATATAGCAATTGAAAATACCTTTTATAGAGGCAATAATAATAATCCTTCCATTATACGTAGAACAGAATCTGGAGACTGTGAGCGTATTACAATAAGGGTCACTACTAACGTTAACGATACTTTAGAGGACCTAGCTTATTGTTTGGGTTGTGCTAAAGCACGAGTAACAGCAACACTAATTGAAAATGCGATTAGCGAGTTTAGTATAGTTGATGATTATGTTAAAGGCTTTTTAGAGGAAGGTCTTGATAAAAATAAGATGAAAGAGTTAAAGAAATTAATGAATTATGTTAATGATAATGAAACAGGCATTGATTATACATGGGCCTCTATGCTTTCTGTAATTATGGATGAGGTTAGATCAAATACAACTACATTACTAAACGGTCCTAATGAAATCATAGAAGAGTATTTAGTTAATAATTGGAGAGATAACTAAATTAAAGATTGTTAAACATCACTGATTTAAGTGGTGTTTTTTTATATTAACCCCTCCCCTACCTGGTTTATTATATAAAACATAATGATAATATACGTATATTTTGTGTGTATACAATCAATATTAAGATAAATATACACACAAAACATAATGATAATATACGTATAAAATAACCATTATTAAATTTGTGTGTATAATATAAGTATAAAATACATATAAAATATATGTATATTTATTATATTGATAATGAATTCATCATCGGATAATTAACTTTCATCTATTTAAATTAATTATCGATGATGTTTAGTTAAATGATTTATTAATATTAGATTAATTAATGTATAACGTGATTGTTTATCGTTATTCTCCAGGTAAACTAATATCTAACGATATATTAACCTTTATATATCGTTATACGAATGTTAATATATTCGAGTGTTCTATCGTTAATATAATCTTACTTGATAATTAATCTTTCGATTAATAGATAATGTAAAATGATTAACAGGATAATGATAGGATTATCAATTGCTTCTTAATTAATTAATGATAGATTAACGGATTGTTGATGCGGAAATATTGGGATAATCAGTTGATAGATAAATGTCGTAATTTGCTTTATCGTTAAGTTATTTCGATTGTCTGGGTTTGATAAATGATTAATGTATAGATAACTAATTTGGTATATTAAATGATATTTTAATTGATTCGATAAATTATCGTAGTTGTTATTATGAAGTCTGAAAAACCCTTTAATATCAAGCGTTTATTGATTATCGATAGGTTAATGTGGTATTTTATTTATATAGAAGGAAAGAGAGGAGGGGTAGTATTGTCTGATGAAACAACAAATTTAGTCACTATTAATGAAGGTGAAGAAAATACAACTCCAGATGTGGACTATTTACAAACTTGGAAGATAACAGAATTTACTGAGGTTATGAATGAAACTTTCAAACAGAAATATAATGAAGACTTAAATATTACTGTAAATACACTTAATAATTACTTTAGAGACTTAGAAAATGATGATATTCATTATTTGAATCGAATAAATGGTGTTAAGATTTATGATCCAATGGATTTGAATATAGCTGAATTCATTGCTATAAAACGTTCAAAGAAACTTAATAAGGGAATTTCTTGGCAATTACCCCAAATATTCGATGCTATTAAGAGGGATTTACCATGTCGTCCTAAACCTGAAGCAACGGATTCACAAACTAGTACAAAAGAAACCTCAGAAGAAATTACAAAACAGCTAGAGGAATTTAAAGAATCATTTAAAGAGACCTTAATTGAAATAGTAAAGCTTGAAGTTGGCCAAAGAAATGATATACAACAACAATTGCTTGAGATGAAACAGGCTAATGAAAAACAGGTCAATCGGACAATGGTTGAAGTTATGCAAAAACAAAGTGAATTTAGGGCCCATGCTCGTGCTGAATGGGATAAGAAATCACCATCAGAAAGATTTGAAGGATTGATTTTTAAGAGGGAAAAAATAAAAGAGCGCGAACAATTTATTGATGAGTATGTTGAAAAGAAATTTATGGAATGGATTATTGAGCAAACCAATAGTTGAATTCGGAATTCTTTTCCAATAGAATAGTAGTATTACTAGCGAAGCACGCAGTAATTCCTTAGGGGGATTACTGCGTGCTTTTTTTGTGTGAAAGGGGAAAAATGATGGAAATGTCTAAAGACGAATTAGAGTTAAATGCAGTTGGGGGAGAAATAAAAGAACAAGAAACATTCAGTGATTATTTTTATTTAGCGTATAAGCCATATGATTTCTCAATAACTTGGGACTGGCAGCATTCAATTTTTGCTAGAGTTGGATTTATGCACGATGATGTTTATCATCCATTTATAAATCATATCAAGACTTCTGCTCGTAAACATCAAATGCGGATATTACATTTATCTACTGAAATGATACAAGATCAATATGTGGATAAAGATATTATTAACTTATACGATTATGAATTATTGTCGACTGAAGAAGGGGCAACAGAACTTGAAGAAACAAGAATGAAGTGGGTTCAACTTTATCTTAAGTTGTTGTGTTATGTAAATGGAAAAGAACGAGCCAATTTTATACCTCAAATGAAGTATTATCGGACTGAAGAAGGACCTCTTGCGGGTTATTTAAGAGCAATTGATGAAATGCCTGAAACAAACGAAAAGACAGTCTTAGTAAAACATTTGGAAAAACTACAAATAGTAAAGTGGGGGATTAAATATAACGACGATAAAGGTATAACTGATTTTTTATATCATGTAAATGGTTCTACATTTAAGGAACAATTAGAATCCTTTTTTATAGGGGCTTGGGCAATTACAAATATTCACTATGCAAGAGACTTTAATGATGAGCATATGGATAGTTTATTAACGATGATACAATTTAGTAAGAACTTTATTAATCCTTCAATAGATCAAACTGGACGAGATATTATTGAGGAAGTTATCCAATTACTGGCTAATTTAACTATGATCTCAACTGATGAAATCCTTATTAAGCAAAAACATGCTCTGTTTATTCAGTCTCCTCAATTGTTTCCAAATCATTATCCGCAAGTAAGCCATATGTTTTATGGGATGGATCAATCCGCAGACTTTAATTTACATTCAGTAATACCTGATTTAAAACCATTAATGCCAAATGAAGCTATATATAGAAGTAAAGTTATTCAAAATGAAGAATTTGTAAGGAAAGTTTTTTTGGCTATTGCAACCTGAAAAAGGATATGCTAATATATTCCACATAAAGCAACCAATTTAATACTAAAATTTTACAATGCGAAGCACGCATTATCCTTTAAAGGGGGTAATGTGTGCTTTTTTTGTTTTCTACAAAGGAGGGATAATTTTGAATCTTATTATCGCCACTTCAAATACTGATTTTGCAAAATCACTACGGGAAAAACTGAAAGAGGTGGATTGCAATGTCCTGGACATAGTCTCATGTGTAGAAGATTTGATTACTTGTATCAGTGAGCACCCAGGTAAAATCGATGGCATTCTTCTCAAAACAGATTTAGCAAAGAAAAACAGTGACTATCGTCTAGAAGTATTAAGTGACGTTGTACTAAGTATTCGACAGACACCCGAATTCCAAAAAGTTATTTTCACTGTGTTATCTGACTATCCAGAAGGACACCCATTATTGGCTGAGTTTTTTAATATGGGTATCTATAATTTCTTCGCTCGTAACGGGATTAAGTTTAATGTTCATAACTTGAAAGAATCATTTGAAAGCCCAATGTCATTTTCAATGGCTCTAAAGTATGGAACTGTTAACAGGGAAATACCGTGGAGAAGAGATTTATCAAAAACTCAAACTCTTGAAGTAAAGTTTATTAATCCTGAGTCTGAATCACAAAGTCAAGAACCGTCAACAGGGGATTCAGATAATAAAGATAGCAAAGATAGTTCTGAATCTAAAAAAAATCCAATGGACTTTTTAAGTAAACTTCCAAAACCGAACATTCCAAAACCTAATATTTCTTTACCTAAGATGACAGTATCTGAAAAGGACACAACTAATGAATCAGTAAATGATGAATGGATATTCGAGAAGAATGAAAATTCTTTTACGAACAAAATGCCAGTAGTTGGTACAGTACTAATTGGAGTTGCGGCTGTTGAAAAACATTTAGGTGCTACAAATACTGCAATTAACATAGCCAAGTTTCTAAGTAAGGCAGGTCATAATGTAGCATTGGTTGAGGCAAATAAGAATATGGATTTTGATAGAATACATTCGTTAATTGAGGGTGAAACAATAACATTAAATGAAAAAGAATTTAACTTCCAAGGCATCACGCATATCAAATATAGAGATGACATGGATCTTAGTGGAGTTTATACCAATTTCCAATTTGTTGTTTTAGATATTGGCGATATACGAAACTCACAATTTAGAACAGAATTCAATCGTTCCCATATTAAATGCGTTGTTGCAACAGCTGATGAATGGAAATATCACTGGATAGAGGAATTTTTACTTAATGTTGATTCGACAGAGGATCTTGTTTTTTTGGTACCAAGCAGTGACTTTAAGTCAACAAATGATCTTGAGTCAAGATTAAAAAAATATGTTGTATATCCACTTGAAAAACACTCAAATCCATATGAAGTACCAGAAGAGTCAGGAGAAGTATTTAAGCAACTTTTAAAGTTATACCTAAAGAGTCATGAACTAAGGATTAAAGGAAAACACCTATTGTTGACAGCATTGCTGGGCGCTTTAATTTCAGCTATAGGTTTTACATTCTTTATTTTTAAATAATAGAAAAGGTGGTGAATCCTGTTCGGTAATCGAATAGGGGAAATTTGGGGATTCGACTGAAGACAAAGAAATTAATACTAGTTGGAACAGCTGGATTTGTGTTGGCAACAGGCATTTATAGCGGCGGTGTTTATTATTGGCACTCTAAGGTCCAAGAGAACGAATTGAAGTTAATTGATAAATACGAGAAACAGATTGAGATGTTGGAAACGACTGCAGCACAAAACTTCACTGCTTATGCGTTAAAACAGGATGTAGAAAAAGGCGATTTAATAACTCCTGAAATGCTAACAGCGGTTACTGTGCCTGAAGCAGCAAGTGCAGTCGATATTATACGACCTGGAGATTTAAAAAAGGGTGACAAATTTGTGTTTTATGCAAAAACCGACATGAAAGCAAGAGCAGTACTTGTCCAGTCTATGGTATACAAAACAGTTAATATAACGAATGATATTCGTGAAGCTGAATACAGTTTCATAGAACTACCATCAAATATTTCGACAGATAGTTACGTCGATATTCGTATTCAATACCCGACAGGTGATGATTATGTAGTACTCACTAAAAAGCATATTAAGAAATTAGCGGGTATAACTGTTTGGCTAGATATTGGTGAATCTGAAATATTAACCATCAGTTCTGCAATTGTTGATGCATATCTAGAAGGTGCCAAAATTTATGCGATTCCGTATGTAGATGAACATATGCAAGAAAAATCAACTATGACTTATCCAATCAAACCAAATGTCCAGGAATTAATTAAAGAGTCACCAAACGTTGTAAATCTTTATCAAATGGAACTAGAGAAATTAAATCGTGGTCGTCTTGAGAACAATCTACGTGAATTGAGTGAAGAGCAGAAATCAAAAATTCAAGATGGGGATCAGCAAATACAATCCAAAGTCTCAGAAGAAAATGCTAAAGCAGCTGAGGAAGACCGTTTAAATGCTATGAATCAACAAGCTCAGCAACAGCAAGCTTTGATTGGAGGCGAAAGTGAGTAATGAAATTAGTTCAACTACTTGGTTCAAAAAGTAAATCTGATTTTGCAATTTATCTTGGGCATACTATTGCAGCATTAGGAAAACGAGTATTAATCGTTGATTCTACAAGTAACAACGAATATCAACACGCTTTTATTCAGTTGGAAGGAAATGAGCATCTGTATGAATTTCAAGATGTAGATATCCTTATCAATACAAAATCATTGCAAGAGTTAATAACTAAATTAAGCGATGCTAATGAAACATTAGAAAACTATGATTGCATTATCGTAGATGCTAACGACAACAGTACTATCATTAATGATTGGCCTAAGTTCCAACATGTTCTTTATATAAGTGACAATACTCGTTTTACAATAACTCAAGATATAGCTATTTTAAATGACTATGTAGATTCAACTGGAACTACTGTGCTTAAGCGGGTACATTTCGAATCTGCGTACAAGATTCCGAACGATTATTTAGATGTATTAATTAATAACCGATTGGAATTCAAATTGATTGATGATCCTTTAGAATACGACGATTTAGAACATAAATTGCGTAACTTTATGCAGCACGAGGGAGTTATTCCATATAGTAAATTACCAAAAGATTATAGAAGATTATTAA
Source organism: Lysinibacillus sp. fkY74-1 (assembly GCF_053165895.1). Taxonomy (NCBI): domain Bacteria; kingdom Bacillati; phylum Bacillota; class Bacilli; order Caryophanales; family Bacillaceae; genus Lysinibacillus; species Lysinibacillus sp. fkY74-1. The sequence continues at coordinate 119,531 of NZ_CP170174.1, forward strand.
AATCTATTGTTACAGAAATTTACGATATTGGGAATAAAGATTTTGATGCATCTACTCATCGTGGTCCATTGGGTATCTTATTTGGTCGCTTCAAGTCAAAAGTTGCCGCTAATAATGAAACTAATTTAATAAATCATGTGGAAGAAATAAACCTTGATGAGCAGACACAGACGGTATTAGTACTAAAAAATACAAAGAAAAGTACAAATACAGAATTAAATAAACCTGATGTTAATAATAAGACTGGAAATAAAAAAAATAAAGAAGTTGTAGGAGGGTGATCATCATATGGGCAAGACAATAGTAAGTTGGTCACCAGTTCATGGGCAAGCCGCGACTACATCAAATGTTGCTGCATTAGCTGCCCACTTTGCACTAATTTACACACATCAATCGTTAATTACACATACTCAGTTAACGTATTCTTCCTTAGAATCATTATTTAAAAAAGAGATGACAGATTCCAGAGGATTTGACAGTGGTATTGAGGCCTTAGAACGACTAGCACAAAGTAGTTTACTAAAGCCTGATGCCGTTAGAGATTATACTGAAACAGTTTACAAAAATCGATTGGATTTACTCGGTGGAACTCAAAACCAATCACTAGAAACACCTCATCTTTTAGAAATACTGTTAAAGGTTGCTGAAAGTGCTTACGACATTGTGTGGATAGACGCCCATTCGGGAACTCGAAGCAATACTTCAAAAAGGTTATTGAAAAAGGCAGATTTAGTAATAGTTAATTTACCTCAGAATAGATTTGTGTTAGATCAATTTTTCTCTGGTGAAGGTATCCCTGAAGAATTAAAAAACAAGGATTTCATTGTTTTAATTAGTCAATATGATCAACATGTTAAACCAGGAATTCAAAAAATAAAAAGTAAGTATGGGAAGAAACATCCAGTGTTTGCGATAAATTACTCAAGTAAATTTAAAGATTCAGCTAACAAGTTTGAGTTTACAGAACTTTTTTACCGAGTAGTCAATTCAAGTAAAGGTTCTGATATACAAGACTTTATTAAATCGTTAGATAAAGTAAACAAATACATCTTGAAAAAACTCGATCTGGAAGAATTAGAGGAGGAAGACGAATGACTTATTCGCTAAATCTTCTTATCATTATCGGTATTCTTTCATTAATCCTCTTCCTAATACTTATGAAGCTTGCACAAGCTAAAAAAGAGAATAAAAGTTTGGAGTTAAAAAAAGGCGACATTAATAAAGAAGAATATACCATTGCAGCACTACAAGAGTACATAAGTGAAGTAATGATAGCAAATACCACGGGTAATATTTATGAAGAGGGCTTGACTGAAGAATCATTTAATCGAAAAAAAAGACGAAGAAATGAATTAAAAGAGGCACTTAAAAACTGTAATACGGGTAATTTGGCTGCGAAGAAATTAGTTAGGGCTTATATATATGATTCCCTAAAAAAAGATAAGAAAATTAACGAAACAACAATCAATTATGCAATTCCTTTTAATGTACCTTCAAAAATGACTGCACGCGATAAATTTGATACAGCATTATATGTAGCATTCAAAAAGAAGAAATATAACGCGCTAGGTTGGTTGATTGAAACATTCAAATTAGATGAACCTAAAGAAGATGGAGGATTACGCGTTTTAGCAGATGAGATTGATAACATTTATGATCAAGTAGTTCTTAATTACCCGTTGAAATTAGCTGACAAATTACATGTGTTGTCGCAAAGGATTTACAGCCATTACAAAGGGTTTGGAATTATAGACGAGATTCGTGATATGAACATTGATGGAACATCAGGAGGAGTTTCAGGTTTACCAGAGAGATTAACAAATCTTATGGATATTGACGACCCTTATTATCTTGAAAATTCGGATGGTACTGTAATTGATGAAGAATTTGCTGAACATGTGTTAGAGCAGAATCAAGATGATTTTACTTTTTTAAATAGTGCTTGGATTATGTACAAAGGTAAAACAATACACTTATCATTTCTATCATTTGAACATGAAGCCGAATTAATTCGAGTTACTAATAATGTTTATAAATTTGGTTATCCAGGACAACTTTCAGAAACAAAACCTGCAATTATCAATGAAATGGCTGATGGATCTAGGGTAACAGTAATGCGACCTAAACTAACGGAATCTTGGGCGTATTTCATTAGAAAGAAATTCAATGCTCGAAAAATTTCAGTAAGAGAACTCTTTAAACAAGAGAACAGTGAATTACTTATTACCTTGCTTGCATTTTTAGCAAAGTCTAACCGAACACTTGCAATAACAGGACAACAAGGAAGTGGTAAAACAACACTACTCATGGCTTTATTTGAATATTTAAATAAAACTCTAAATGTCCGTGTACAAGAAACCAAGTTTGAGCTTAATTTACGAAATCAATATCCAAATCATAATATTTTATCATTTCAGGAAACTGAAACTTACAGTGGACAGGATGCTTTGGACTTAGCGAAGAAAACAGATGGAGATATAACAATCCTAGGTGAAATTGCAACTGACCCAGTTGCAGCCCATTTTGTACAGATAGGACAGGTAGCTTCCCGTTGTGTTTGGTTTTCACATCATGGCAAAACCCTTTCACACTTAGTTTTTGCGTTACGTAATTCATTGCTTAAAACCAATGTCTTTAGTGATGAAAAAATTGCTGAACAACAAGTTGTAAGTGTACTTGAATTTGATATTCATATGAGACAAGACAAAGCTACAGGTGAACGTTTTGTAGAAAGAATAACTGAATGTATACCAATTACCTATAAAGATGAAAAATCATCTTTTGAAGCTTTAAACAACGCAAAAGATAAGGAGTCAAAAACAAATTTACTTATTGATTTAATGTCTAACTATTTCCATCAGAGAACGCAAATAAAGCAATTTATCGAAAATATAATTTTGGAATACCGTGATGGCAAATATGTACCTGTAAATCGAATCTCTGAAGAGAGAATTAAAGAAATAAAACTTGAACTAACTTTAGATGAACGCATACAGTTTGATGCATTCATTCGAGAATTTTGGGGGGAGTAAATGATGAATATGCTTGCTCAATACATCATAGTGGTTGCATTAATCATTACTATCCTGTATGTGGTCAACCAATATTACAAGTATTCACGGGCAAAGCGTAAAAGACAAGAGACAATTGGTGCTGGGAAAGGAATACCATTCCCAAGAATACTAAACAAGTATACTCAAAAAGGATACAACGTTATATTAAGAATTCCTATTTTAAGGACAGTTCTTATAAAGGTACGTAAGAAACTAGAAACACTATCTGTGTATGACGAATATACTCTTCGTCGTGAAGTCATGAAGATTATATTTTCTATAATTGCACTATTTAGTATCGGATGTCTGTTTTTAGTTATAATCCGGCCTTCTTGGCTAGTAATATTTTGGATTCTTCTAGGAATCTTATTGCTATCAGGAATATTAATAGACTTCTTTGTTTATAGAGTAGAAAACCGGTTATTAATTCAACTTAAAAATTTTATCACTCGAGTAACTTTTAACTACCAACAAACAAAAATGGTCGATGAGGCGGTATTTGATTCTATTCAGTACGCTGGACCAGAAATGAAAGTACACGCTGAGCGTATCAATAAAATTTTGAATGACCTTCATTCAGAAAAAGAACTGGCTGCTTATGAGGAAGTTGCACCATCTCGTTATTTACGCGTTTTTGCTAGTTTAACAGTTTTAGTTAAAGATCGAGGTGACAATTTTGATGATGAAAAAGGAAGTTCATTTGTTAGAGGTGTCACCTCAATTAACAAAGAGTTAAACGATGAGATTTTATATCGCTCCAAACTATCCTATGCACTTCGTAGTATTAGTGCATTAGCGTTAATTCCTATTTTCTTAGCACTACCAACAAAAAATTGGTCTATCTCACAATTTCCTACAACGGAATCTTTTTATGGCTCAAGAATTGGATTTTTAGCAGAAATTGCGGTATATGCAATAAGCGTCGCATGTTATTTAATCGTTAGAAAAATGCGAGAAATCAATGATAATTCTACGGAATTTAAGCCAACAAGAATTAAGTGGGAACAATGGTTATTTAAGAAAATACCCCTTTTAGAAAAGTTTTGTGAGGCACTATCGCCACAAAAGTTTACTAAGAAGTATCACGAACGCCAACAACTAATTAAGGAAGCCAATGAAAACCTGGAAGTTAAAGAACTAACTTTACAGCAAGTATTGTCATGTATTGCAGTTTTCATAGTACTAGTAACAACTCTTACATTAGCTCATGTTCGTGAAACTAACACGGTGTTAAATCAAGTTGCTACTCAGTCTATATTCACCTCGCAATTAACTGAAAAGGAATTGCAAGGAGTAGCAGAAAAGAACGAATTTGATAGGAACGTTATTGAAGACTTAAAAGAAATGAAGAAGTTACCTACTGACGAAGAACTGAGAGAATTGATTGCTGATCAACTTAATTTAGATTCAATGGATTTAGAGGTAACGAATGCTTATAAACGCATTACTGGAAAGTGGGCAACTATATCTAATTCGTTTCTACAATGGTGGGAAGTTTTAATTGCTATAGTAATAGCTTTTATTAGCTATCTAATCCCAGTTCAAATTCTTATGGCAAAACGAAAAGCACGTCTGAAATTAATGGAAAGAGAAGTCTATCAATTACTTGTATTGATTTCTATACTCCGAGATTTTGATGGTATGAGTGTATCAATTATCCTTAATTGGTTACAACGATTCTCACTAGTATTTAAAAAATCGATCACAGTTGCTATTGAGGAATTTGATAGTGGTCAAGAAATGGCCCTTGTAAAACTTTCTGAAAATAATACATTTGAACCCTTCCAACAAATAGTGGAGAGATTGAAGTTAACGATTGTTCGTCTATCTATAAAAGAAGCCTTCACTGATATTGAAATGGAACGTGAATTCTACTTAGAGCAACGCCGAGAAGATCAAAAGAGATCACTCGAAAAGAAAGGACAAATAGGTGAGTTCTTGGGACTAGGACCATTAGTTTGTCTAACATTCATTTACTTAATATTCCCAATTATTTATATCGGAGTAAATGAATCTAAAAATATGATAAATATGTTTACTTAGCTATTCGTGGCATTAGCCACTAGCATATATAAAAATTTTTAGGAAAAGAGAGGTTTTAATGCAATGTCAGAAACAACAGCAACCGCACTCAAATTCGCTGCCGGTATTATACTAGCAATTGTTTTAGTTAGTATTGCTATTATGGTATTTACACCAGCAGCAGACTCAGCTAAATCAGTAACAACAGATTTTACAGCAAACACTACAGAGTTACAGGATCAAAAATACTTAGTTTATGACAATACAGTGGTTAGTGGTTCTCAAGTATTAACAGCACTACGCCGTTTCGAGTCTCAAGCTAAAGACGAAACAATTGCACTTAAAGTACAAACTGGTAAAAATTCAACTGGTCAATGGTATTATTCACGATTTGAAGCAGATAAAGTAGATAAATCTGGGGCTGTTTCAGACATTTCAACAACAACAAATGTTACACATGCAGAGTATATTAATCCTTCTGGTATGTTTGCAGCATCTGTACACCGTGATTCAAATGGTGTAATTCGTGCAATTCAATTTGTACAAGAAAAACAATAATCCATTTTAAATGGAAAGGAGGAAGGGGGCCATTCCGTTAGGAAGCCCCCGCCTTATTATGAACAGTACTGTAACTTCAGCCATCAATTTTGGCCTGTCGGCTTTAATTTTCGCTATGGTTTTGGCTTATGCATTGAGTCCTATAACTAACATACAAAAAGAGTTTGAAATATCTCCTGGAACAGTTGATACCGTTTATTCTGTGCAAACGAAAATACCAGAAGAAGTGCTTTTCACTGGCACAGAAGTTATAAGTTCAATCTATAAGCTAAATCTTGATGGGATTACAGTAAAGGTAAATGGTATTACTTTTAGTACACCTAAAGATGTGAAGGAAAAGCTATTTCACATTTCGAAGTATGCCAACTACTCACAAACCATTACATACGATACTAAAGGAAAAGTTGCTTATATAACTTATACTTCAAAATAATGAAGAAAGGTTGATTTTAATGCCAAATGCGGTTTCGAAGATATTCGCTATCATTCTTATGGTGGTTTTGTTTTATTTTGCAACGTATCAAAACTATAAGAAAGAAGAGGATCTTGCTTATATAAATACATACAATTCGGTTACTGAATTTGTTGATAATGTTAGATTAAAAGGTTTCATCACACCTTCCATGTATGAGGATTTTGTTAATTCATTGCATACAGGGAATCAAGTATTATTCAATGTTGAATTAGAACATCAGAAAAAGCAATATACACCTGTTTATAGTGATCCTGCAAATCCGAATAGTTTTACAGGTGAATACAAAGTTCAGTATACAGGTGTCTATTGGAATCAAATTAAAAAAACATTATTTGAATCGAATGTTCCATATGAGAAGCGCATGTATAAGTTAGAAAACGGAGACTTTTTCAACGTATATGTTGAGAATAAGACCAAATTTAAATCGACTATGCTTTTTGACTTTTTAACAGCTGGAGCTGGTACAGATGGTCCTGTTATAGCATTTCCGTATGGAGGCATGGTACAAAATCAAGATTGGAATGATAAGCAATGAAATTACCTCACTATATAATTTTGTTCGTTATCATTTATTCATTTCCACTTTTATTTACAGAATATCGTTATCAATACGCTAAACAAACAATGCAAGAAAACCATAAGCATGAAGTGAGTATGACTACTGCAACTCATGATGCCGTAGATATCTTGAGAACCAATGTAAAGACGGAATTAGAGAATGGTTACGAATCTTATAAAGTCAATCCTGTAAACCCACAACCGGCATTTGAAACCTTTATGAAATCATTGTCTATACAGTATGGTGTTGAATTAGATTACTCAATGGATAGATTAGCCCGATACGTGCCTGTATTTGCTGTGGTAGATTACGATGGTTTGCTCTTAAATGTATATAAGGATTACAAGGATGCAAGAGGAGATAAGGTTTTAGGTCGTATTTGGCTGCCTAAAATTCCATTTTCGTATGTAGATAAAGAAGGAAATATTATTAACTTTACGATAGATGAAGAAGTAGAAGTATATGATGTAGGCTTAGGTGAATGGCTAGAAGGTACTCGAGAAGAGCTTCTTAAAGATCCAGAAGTGACTATTTCATTTTTAGAAGACAAAGAGACATTTCATAATGTCAGACGTACAACTATTGTCAATACACTACAAGAACATCTTGCCTATTATATAAACGAACATAATGTTTATACAAAAAGCTTAGATGTAACATATAAGTTCATGCTGCCTTATATTCCAAAGGAAGATTGGTATAACACTGTAGATGATATTTCAATATTAGCATTCTTCCAAGGGTATCCTTCCATTTTGGAAAATGTATTTTACCAACAATATGCGTTTGTAGGTACAAGACTTCAGTTTAATGATCGTATATTAGCAGGAACCGTTAATGGTCAAAATAAATTTTGGTATGAATCATGTGGTTATCCTTATTCAGCAAAAGAGATATATTCATCAAAAAAGGATGCAGCTGCCAAAGGATATAGCGAATTATCATGTCTTAACAATTAGGGAGGAAGTAAATATGGGAGTTTTACAAAGTGTAAATGAGCAGCCTAGAGTGCCAATCGGAAGAATTACATTTCATCTACAAACATCTCTTTATCGAAAAAAGGATGGGGAGTTTAGTAAAGTACGGGATTACCTTAAAATAGGGGAAACCAGGGATGTTTTTGATGTCAATGGTGATTACATTGAAATACAAAATGGGCTTTATATTAAAAACATTGATGAACACCAGTATACGATGACATTTGGAGAGATTATAGTCCAAGGGGATAGTGTGAGGTCTTGTTCTAAAAATGGCATTATCCTAAGAAAATTGAGACCTGGTTTAAAAGTAAAGGTTGTATCTTTAAAGTTTATTTCAAATGATGTAACAGTCTTTGGGATTAATGAAAAAGAGTTTATTAGCAGCGATGAAGATGTTCAATATGTTATGGGTATTTTCGAATTTGGTGCCGATTCAGCTGTATTAAAGAATGGTCAATCGATTAAATTCCAAAAAGGTGATATTACTCCATATCAAAGAGTAGAGGGCCATAATCTCTTATTATTGGATGGTACTTGGCTAGACATATCTACTCTAAGAGGAACATTATATGGATGCTAATGAGTCAGAATTAAAATATAAACAGGATTAATAGTAACCTTCAAAACATGGAGGTTACTTTTTTAACCAATTAAAATAATAAATGAGAAATAAAATTTGTAGACGTCTACGAAATAATTTATAATATGTGTAGACGTTGTATAGAGAATTTTTAGTTTTGGTTGTAATTGTAATGGGGTGGAGGATAAAGATGGAAACAGATGAAGTGGTGATCAGAAAAGTTCAGAAATGGCTGGAAGCGGAAGGTAAATCATATAAATGGTTATCTGAACAATTGGGTATTAGTAAATCACTTGTGGGATTTATATTGAAAGGAGAACGGCCTCTAAAACCAGAAAGAATAGCACAATTAGCAAAGTTAATTAATACAACTACAAAAGAACTTTTGCAACCTGAAATTGTAAAGAAAGATACACTAACAGTAAATTTAAGAGGGGAATTAACTAATCGTCGTTCCCACAGAGAGCTCGATTCTCTACTGTTTGCAATTAATGATTACATCGGACTAAAAGAGCAGGTGAAACAATGTGGACAGAAAGAAAGAGGCAGAATTAATAGCTGAAGCATTTGCTACGGATTTTTTAAAGGATAAATATGGATATGACATCTTTATAGGCAGTCAAATTGAACACATCTTGGCAGAAAAAGCGAAGATTATTTACCAATACGTTGAAGATGAAAAATTCTTTGGTGTAGCAATAACTCATGCAAATGGAGAACAGTTTATAATGCTAAATACTTATCATCCATTAAGAACGAGGTATTTCACTGCTGCATATGAAATGTGGAATTTATCTAGTTTAGTTGTATTAGATAATGAGTTTGATCATGTACGTGCTGCGGATAGATTTGCATCTGCAATAATGCTACCTAAAGCGTTAGTAAAGGATTTGTGGAGAAAATTCATAGACTTATATGATGAAGAAAGTTCAATAATACATCTTTCAGATTTTTCACAGGTTCCATATCTAATTATGGTTCGTAGAGTAAAAGAATTAGGATTCAAAATGTCAAGTTCACTAAAAAATAGAACAGAGCTCGATTGGAAAAATAGAAGAATTGAGTTAGGATTTCCATATTCCAATTTAGATGAACCAGTAAAAGAAACCCGTTTTAAAGCATATGAAGATGTTGTTAATCAAAATGTTGAACAGGTGGGCTTGAATACTTTAATTGCTGCAAATAAATTGGCTAAATTTTCTCCCCAACGAGCTAAAAAATATCAAGAATCGCTAAAGGAATAGGATAAATCTTTCTTATATTCCTCATTTGGTGAAGAGTTCCATTTACTATAACATACATGTATTCAAAGTTTATTAAAAGTGGTTACTTTTGAGAGGCGAAAAAATACATTTGTTGTTTGCAATTATGGTCATCGTTATTTTATTGCTTTATTTATAAATTTCACATCGATGGTAATATATAAAAAACAATATATTGAAAATAATGTATTTAAATGGTATGATAGAATCGAATTGATTAAACGACTATCATGCTCAGCCACACGGTAGAGCAATTACTATACACTTTCTCAATAAGTGTTCTAACGATTCCTTTTAAGGGATTCGTTTGAGCTTTATTTGAGGAAGTGTTTTTTGTCGTTCTCAAGTAGAGAAAAGGGGGGGATAATTATAATTTTTAAAAGTATAAGTTTTATCTTTATGGAGAAGAGAGAATTAGAGTAGCAGTTTTTTAAACAAAATATAGACTATGTAGGATTGGCTACTAAATAAGAAAAGCATTATCAAAAATTGTTGGATTCAGGGGTAAATCATATTGAAACGTTATGGCAAAGTTTTTATTGATTCAAATATATTAATCTTTGCAACAGAGTACAAGATAAGTGATGTTTTTGAATGGATTGATTCACTATATGAAGAAGTTTTTGTACACAAGGTAGTTTATGATGAACTTTTGTTAAATGAAGTCAAGTTAAAAGTTGACAACAAAATAGAATATGGTTGGACGTTATTTGATCCTTATGATGATTCTACATTATCTGATGATATGTTTGTCATATATGAGATGTACTTAAAAGATATTAAACAAGGGTTTTCAGATTTAGATGAAAAGAAAATAAAAGCAGGAAGATCCCTAAAATATACAAATGATTTAGGCGAAATGCACAGTTTAGCAGCCGCTATGTTGTTAAGTGCGTCCATCATTTTTAGCAATGATTATGACATTCTTGAGGTTATTCAAGATTCAAAGCTTTATATAAGTGTAGATGAGGCTGAGGATAATGTACTTATTCAACTTGATTCGCTAGTTGATTTCTGTATCTATCTGGTTTTTTTTGAAATTGAATCTAAAGCTTCTGTACGTAAATTTTTAAAGACATTTCATCGACAAAGGATTGATGATTTCGATGAACGTCTACAACAATCCTTAACCCATAATATATAAAAGATTAGAAAACTCGCTTTATATTATTAAGTTTAAAGCGAGTTTCTCTTTCAATATGAATCTACAAAGTTAGATAAAATGACTATCCTTATTCTTCAATTTTTCGAGCAATCCTACTTCTAATATTTTATAAACGACTAATACTTTTACAGCTAATTAAGGTATAAAATGAATAAAAGTACGACCCTTATCATCTTCTTCAAAAATCAATAATTCCTTGTTGTTGATTAATAATAAGTAAATAACTTTTTTCCTTCGTGTCGTACAGCTTTATACTTCTCTTATAAGTCAATCAGAAAATTTATGGCAACGTATGCAACCTGTAAAGTACATTAAAATGCTTTCCTTTCTGTTAATTTATTCTTGTTTTTAATCCTTTTAAGTAATACATGAAATCATTGTGTCATTTGGGTATTGCGATTTAAAACTTATGAACATAATATAAGTATATAGTTATATACAAATTAATTATTTTTCATTTAAAAAGGTGATTTTATTTAAAATTTATATATAAGCAAAGTTAAATAAGGAGTGCAGATAAATGGAAAATACACTAATTGAAAAACAATTAAAAGCAGCTGCAGATTTAAATCGGATTAAATTACTTGCATGCATGAAAAATGGGGAGGTATGCGTTTGTGATTTTGTAGATGTTCTCGGAATATCGCAACCAGCTATTAGTCAATATTTACGAAAATTAAAGGGGGACAGACATTATTACGGAACGAAAAGTAGGTATTTGGAAACATTATCGTTTATTAGAGGGTCAAACGCTACTGATGAAGGGAATCTTAGAACAAATTCAGCCTTTAAACAGGTGCAACTGTAGAACAGATTGTTGCCATGTAGGAGGTTCCATAACAGCTTATTTATCAGATAATGAAGAAGCTTGAAAATGTGTGGAATTGGAGTTGCCTGAAACAGGTGTATGTGGTATAAATCTTACCAACCAAGCTTATTCTTGTTGTTAAAAATACCGATTGTTAGAGAAAGCTAGCAGTCTTTTAAACTACCTGGGAGGGAATGGGGTGGATTTATATAACAGGTAGAATATGTTATATTATATGTGAATTTATTCCACTGAAAAGGGGAAAGTATATGAAATTGAACGCAAATGTTGATGCATTACGAATGTTAGTTGCTCGTACAAGAAGGAAGGGTTTTCTGGTTCGATTTATAGTCTTTTGGATTGTTATTTTTGCCGTGGCTCCTGGGTTTTTAAGATACCCAAAAGATACTTGGAAATTGTACTTAGAACATCGTGCTTCAAAAAAAATGTAGGTTAACGCAGAGAAAGCTATCCCCTTCTTAAGAAAATGACCAATAGGGGCGTAGCTTCTAATATTCACAACATTCATTTTTGAGAAATGTTTTTTGTTTCCTATGTTTGCAACTACGGTAATCATTATTTTTATAATTTCCACTATTATTCTTTCACCGTGGTTGATTTACTTAAAATTAATATATATTTAGATGGTTAGTTTAAAGTAAATTTGATTAAAAGACTATTCAGCCTCAAGGCAGAGCTATTACAAAACACTTTCTTAATGAGTGTTCTAGCGATTCTATTTAGGGATTCGTCTGAACTTTGAGAAAGTGTTTTTTGTTGTTCTCAAGTATTAAAAAGCGTCGAAAACACGCAAATCCAATCATTGAATGTAACTTTTGATAGTTTTATTTTAGGAAATATTAAAAGCTCATTCAAGTAGAAGAAAGGGGGGCTACTACCCAAATTATTGCAGAAAAATATCCCAGAATAAGGTTAGTTTTTATGATTAAACTTTTAAAAAATTGAGTGTAGGTATCTTTAAAGTGTACTTAATTTAGTTTATTGTTATTTATTTTGAAATATATAATCTCATTCTTTGATTTAGTTTACTTTGGTGATACTTTTTGTATAATTAAGTAGAGGTGGAAAAAAGTGAGATCAAACAAAGATATTAACGAAATCGTAGCGTCGAATATAAAACTTTATATTGATGCAATTGGTCGTTCGCAAAAATGGGTTTATGAAAAGGCTGGAATTCCAAAGCCATCGTTTTATAAGCTTCTAAAAGGAGAAGGAGATTTAAATAAGACTATTCCTAAATTGAATAATCTATTTCGAATTGAGGATCCATTTTATTTTTACAATTTAGAGTTTAATCCACCAAGAACTATTAAACAGATTAGAAGTAGTTCGAGTATCTTGGCGAATAGCTCTCTGGCAAATACTAATGATTTGAATCTAAATGATACATTAAAAATGTTAGAGGATTTTATTTCAATGATTGATGTTCTGGAAACGATGAAAGAAATTACACAAGTTCATCGTAAAGGAGGAGATATTATTGATTAACAAGGATAATATATTAAATTTACTAGAGAATTATCGTGAAATATTACCGATTATAAGAAATCGAGTCTCTGAAACTAAGGACAGATCATTATCTTTCCGTTATAAGCCTATTAACAGTATTAAGGCATATTTATCAAAAAAAGTACATGTACTTCAATTTCCTTCAAAGAGTATAAATTATGGAAGTTTAATAACTAATAGAAATAATCGTTACTACATCTATATTAATACGGGTCAACCAAAAGTGTATGAGAATTTAAGATGGGTGTCCGGATATTATTACTATCAATATGAATCAGAAGAAATTAGGAATTCTGATATACTATCCATCTTTGAAGAAACAATTGAAAATGAGAAATTGTATTCAGCAAACTTGTTTGCAATCGAACTATTAATTAATAGTAGGCTTTTGTTAGAACAATTTAACTTAATTAAGGAATTATATGTTGATGAATCTTTGGAGAATCGCATTGTTCGATTAATTCCAATATTTAAATTACCTTTTAAGCAAATTGTAGTAAAGCTTGCTTTAGATGGGATAATTTTAGATAGGGAAGTTGTAGAGATTATTGATTTCAGATATCAAACTAGTTTGCCAGCTGATTTTGACCAAACAATTCTCAAATCAAGTATGGCAATACGAATTAGTAATCTCAATAGTCTTTTAAACAATGAAGTTGTTAAGGTAAATATGTTAGAAGCTGATTTAAGAAGTTTTCAGACAGCGTATGAACAACACATAACTAGTTTGGAAATTCTCCGAGAAAGACAACAGGAGTGAATTATAATTGAGCCTCATTTAATTTTGCAATCTATTAGACAATTCCTGACAATGGACTATTTGTGTAACAGTTACAAACAATTAGTTTATGTAATGGATAATAATGCAATGAGTGATTTAGCTTTTACAGCTAGGGAAAATCCTGATGATTTCATTCATATTTTAGAGGCAATGAATATATCTGAATATGATGTCATCATCCCTTCAGTTATCCTTGAAGAAAGTGGTCGAAATTCATGGATGAATAATGAAAAGTATGAAAAGTTGTACCATAACATGTTCAAAGGTTTAGCAGAGAAAACCAATATATTTATTATAAATACAATAGAAGCTTTTGATATCCTCAGTGAGGGCTATGTTAATAAGAGAGGTGCCTGGCTTGAATTTCAACTAATTGCTAGTTCGTTAAATCGAGCGAATATTGAGATTAACCAATCAATACAAAAGGCAAATAATGTTTTTGATATTGATATTGATATTGATATTGATATTGATATTGCTTTGCAAAAAAGCAAAAAAGATGCAGGAGAAAGCCAACACATCTAGTTGTATGTTGCTTGTTGATGAATGGAATTAAAGCAGTATCATTAATTAGTAATGAGGAAAAAGAAGTATTTGGACTACGTATATTGTCTAGTCATGATGCAATCTTATTAGAAACAATGCGTATGCCATCACAGGACTTTTTTTTTTAGAATCATACTTACTTGAATCGTTTGAAAGTTTATTATGTAAAACGCTGAAAAGAAATGGTGATAAATGGTCATTAGATGAAAAGCATTCATTTATAGATCGAAATCGAAGAAATCATAATATTAAATGATTACCTCGAATTAAATTATCTGAACATACATTTGATAGGCGGCAATTAGTAAATGCTGAATTTGTAAGCATTATAAACAACAATTTGTCTGCTTCTATTATTTTTTAATTTAGTGCATTACATAAAAAGCTGATACAATAAGTATCGGCTTTTTACTGTTTCTACGAAATGAATAACCCAATACTAGCTATAAAAATACTGTTTAGAGTGGAGATTTTTTGAGAAGGAAATTCTTTTATCTATACTTATCATACTTTATGAAAGTCACTGCCCTTTCGGAAGATGGCATGGCGAATTTTGGAATGTTGATACATTCATGGTCGTGAAGGCTGTTACATATGGACAGCCACATTCTCGGTAAGATTCACATGCTAGTATTAGCAATATAAAATGTATTTACAATATATTCATTAAATGGTATATTGGATCTATACTTGATTAAACGACTATTTATGCTCAACCACACGGTAGAGCAATTACTAAACACTTTCTTAATGAGTGTTCTAACGATTCTTTTAGGGATTCGTCTGAACTTTATTTGAGAAAGTGTTTTTTTGTCGTTCTCAGGTAAAGAAAAGGGAGGGATGTATATAAAGAAAGTTCTTTATAAAAGAGATTTGCAATAGGCATTATGCCAAAAATAGAAGGGAGTTTGTTTTCCATGGTAATTATTGATACTTTGATATCCATGAAATTTTCTCTGTTTTATCTGGGAATAGTTATTTTTCTAGGAACAGTAGAAGGTGTTTTAACAGAATACTTCAAATTCGTGGATAAGAATGAAGGCTTGGATGTAGCGACAGTTGAAGATGAACAGCCGAATCCAATACAGCCAACAACTTTTTGGACAAAACATAGAAAAAAGAGATTTATATTTAAACTATCACGTATGTTAGTGATTTTAATAATTCTTTCTATTTCTTTTGTATCTTCAATTAAAGTTATATTGGCTATCATGAATGTTGGAGTTGATGGTATTAACTGGAACTTCTTGATGCTGATACCTTCATTTAAGATTTACAAGGCATTCACTAAAGTAATGTCTGATGTGGTTAATGATACTGATGATGCAGCAAATGATGCATATAAGATGTATCCAAGCTACAACACAATATTGGGAATGTATGAAAGCTTAAAAACAATACAGTCTTCAACTATAGAAAGAGAAGCAATAAAAAAGACCAATAATACAGGGGATAACATTCAGTAAACTGAGTTATCTCAAGTATTATGGTCTCCAAACATAATTTCATTTTAGCCATTTACAGTTAAAAAGTCAAATTCTTTTACTTCTGTGAATGGCTGAATGAAATATCAAACACAGCTCAGAATAGGTTATGCTAAATGGTAAATTAAATCTGGGTAGGAGGGTGTAAAAATGAAATTGAACGCTAATGTAGATGAATTGAGAAGTCTGGTAGACAATACGAGAAATAGTAATTCTCTTGTACGTTTTATTGTTTTTGTAAAGGTTACTAAGGCTGTTGTTCCTGGTTTTTTAAGATATCCAAAGGATACCCTAAAATTATTCATAAAACATCTTGCTTCCAGTTAAAGTGAGAAATTTACAGTGTAAATTCTCAAGCTTTAAGACAGAGTGGCATAAGATATTAAAATTCACTTGTAGAAATAAATTTCATTTGTTAAAATATGACTAATGAAATTAATAAGTCGGGAAGAACCCGCTTCAAAAATCACTATTTGTCGTAACTATTTTGTTATGGCTACTTGATGGTGTTTTGAAGCGGGTTCTTTCATTTTATTAAAATCTTTTTCAGGAATGGGGGGACTAACTAATGACCTTCGGGAGTTTGATAGATCCTCTAAAAATGGTAAAATTAGAGTATACAAGAATCTAATTCATTTGGAGGGAATAAATATGAAACGTGGTACTTTTAGAAAGAACTCAAACAAATTATTACTTGCGACTTTAGCTCTAGCTGTGGCGACTCCCGTGTACGCTATACCTGCTACTTATACTGTTGCAGAAGCGGCAACGAAAACGACATTTAAAGATGTCCCTAAATCGCATTGGGCATATGAGTCTATTAAGCAAGTAGCAGAAAAAGGGCTTGTGGCAGGTTACAGTGACGGTACATACAAACCATCTGCACAGGTAACACGAGCAGAGTTTGCAACATTCCTATCACGCGTATTCGACGGAAACGACCGTACACCATCTAAATTTTCAGATGTTGGAGCTTCACATTGGGCAAATGACGCTATTCAAGAAGGACTAGCAGTTGGATTCATTAAAGCTAGTGATTTCTCAAATAACAAATTTGAACCAAACAAAGCAATGACTCGCGGTGAAATGTCTCGTTGGTTAGCAAATGGTTTAGCACATGCGAACGCTGATTATGGTAAAGCAATTGAGGAAATGGCGAATTCAAGCCTTACACTTATTCCGATTCCTGAGTTTTATGGTGGCGGTGTAAATAAGAAGGATTTACCGTATATCGGGGTAGCACTTGGTACTGGATTGCTGTCAGGTTATGAAGATTTCTCATTCAAACCAAATGGCAATACAACACGTGCCGAAGTAGCAACTATCCTTATCCGCTTCATGGATGCTATGAAGAAAGCACCATCCGACTTCACAGGGTTAAAAGAACTTCGTGAGGTTGCTGAAACAGGAACAAACATTTTAACAATTTCTAACTTCAAGAAATCAAAATATGGTGGATTTGAAGATATTCTTGGTAAACCTCATACGTATTTAAATAACACAGGTGTCGCTACAATTGAACATGCCATTTTTGTAGATACAACAGGCACTAAACCAAAAGGTATTTTTAAAGATATGTTCTTTAATGAAAAAGGTGAAGATAAAATTCTACTGAATAAAGGGATTTATGCAATCTACTATGAATACACATTCAAGCCAAATAGAGACGTAAGTGTTCAAAGTGTTAGCAATGGATCTAATCTGCACTTTGCTTCAAACCTATTGGTAGATAAAAGTAAAATTGCGCTGTTTAATTTATCATCCCCAAAAAGTACATCTAAAAATGAATTTTTAAAGGGTGAAACATATCGCTATTGGGCATCTAACGGAGTATTGCCTAAACCTGGTGAAATGTTTGGTAGCAGAACAGATGATGATAGCATGTTCTATTATGAACTGAAATAGGAGTTGATAATTCAATTGAAACTAATAAAAAAAGGTACGATTGCTATCGTATCTTTCTTTTCATTATTTATTTGCTTGTTTATTTTAGATGATTCACTCCATGCATCAGCAAAAAGGATTTATTATGAGTCAGAAAAGATTCCAATAACTCCAGCTGTTCATTGGTGGCAAATTGATAATGGGAACTTTAGGGCTAAAAACTTTGATGATGAAAAAGAAGTTCCAATGGTTGGAGATAGGGATGAAACCGCACGACCTAAACAGGAAGAGGTCAATAACAGATTGAATTTACATAACTATCCTATGCCGACCGAATTTATTAATGTCAATGACAAAAGTGATAAAAAATCTCCATCTGACCTAAAGGGTGTTGAAGCACTAAATCCTGAATGGAACGAACTTGCCAATGGCGTTCAATATATAGGCAATAGTAAAAGAGTCGTAATGGGGCATTACCTAGAAATAAATGTTACAACGGGTGGTACCCTAAAAACATCTGACGTAGAAGTATATGGTCACAACGAAGATGGCGAAACAAAATTAAATGTAAAGTACGATGTTCCAATGTGGATACAATGGAGAGGCTACATCGATGAAGGTGACGATAAAGACCCAGAACCAATCGAAGCTTGCTCTATTGAATTTCTATTAGAGGGAGACGGTGCCTCACAAAAAAGTAGCCTAATTCAACCTTCTCCGTCGGGCAGTATCAGCTCCGATAGTGGTGAGTTTGATGTAATACAAGGGATTCCATCTAGTGAATATCTGCGAGCAGACGCACAAAGTGAAGAATACCTATACGAGCAAGATTTTGTTCAAAAGAAGGGTAAGACGGTATTCAACAATGTGAATGCATCTAAAGAGTTTACATTAACTTGGACAACCTCAAAAACTGATTCCAAAGGAAATGTAACTTACACTGACCATGAAGAAAACGTAACAAAAAAGGTTGCTGTAAGTGGTATCGAAAGAACGTTTTCTTACTGGGAGATCATAAAGTACAACATATGGAAACTAACACATTCAGAGTTTACAAACTATGCATTACCTAATGATTTTTTACGGATCGATGCAATGACGAATGTCACTGCTGATGGTAAGCATAGCGATAATGTGGAAGATCACGTATTCCCACCTGAATGTCCTGAAATTGAACTTCCTTCTGAAACAATCGATGGAGGCAGTTCCAAACCAAGTGTACCTGATATTACAGATGAGGCTACAGCAGCAGCAGAAGCCGAAATCGGAGAAAATGAAGTAGAAAATGACCGTGCCGAATTTAAAGGATCTGTGATTATGGATGATACACGTACAACAACGGATGGTCCTACACCATCTGATGTACCTGCTCCTGGTATGATTCAAATGACAGCAACAGGATTGCTAATCGATCCATTAAAGACAAACTACTTTGAATCACCAAGCACTGGTAAAGTGTTCTATGAACCTGTATTCTCAATAGATGGTTCCGCATCGGCTAAGGATTTTCCGTTTGACGTCAATGTAGTTACGGTACATACGCCTGTCGTAATTTATTCAAGGGCTTCTGACGATAAGGAACATGACCAACGCATTAAGCCGCCGTTACGTTCTACACCGCCAAGTCCTGATCAAGATCGACATGCGTTTATACTTGATAGACCGTTTACAGTGTCATTGCCGACAGGAGGGCAACACCGCAATATTCCAGGGTACGGCAATCGTGATTTCTCAAAATATATTAAGCTGAAACAAGTAATGTTCCCGTTTGATGTATATACCGCAACTAAGCAAGGTTTTTACCCTGCGAATACATGGATTTCTGTACCAGTTGATATGGAAACTGTGGAGTTTTTCTTACCAGTATGGGTACCAGAAAAACAATACACAATCCAGTTTAGAGCGTTTGCGATTAATGCATTAACAGGTGGAGATTTTGGTGGCTCAGAACACCATGCAAACATTACGATTCCAAACCCTGCCTATAACGTTCCACCGGCAGGCAATTTATCAGCTGCTCATGTAGCTATTGATTCTATTCAGGTCGATATAGTTGGCCGTTTATATGATTTCCATGTGACGGATATTTCCGACTACAACTGGAAGTCTGTTTTCCGTCAAGGAGATGGTGTAACACCAACTAATAATTCGTATTGGGTAGGGTTAAATGGCATCGATGGAGCACCACGAGGCAACACAAATCCGTTTGTCATGCCTGTAAGACATGGTAGTCATCCGAATGGTTTACAAAACGTAGCGGTCAAAACAGGTTATAAATTCCGCTTCGACATGAAAACAAAAGGTGATATGGAGAGTATTAAAGATGCCATCCGTATTAAACCAACTTTTTACCATGTGTCGAGTGACGGAAAGAAACGCCAAGCTGTAGATTTGTATTATCATGACGATAATAACTACTTTGTTAAAATCGGCTCTGATAAAGATAAGACATACCGTACTGTTGCATTAAATGAGACAATGCGAAACGTACCAAAAAATGAAATCACAAATAACGCTTTGCATTATTACAATTTTGCTGATCGTTTCAATTTAAAGGAAACAACAAGTCAGTATTATGAAACTGCATTTGCACGTTATTACGCGAGATACATGTCCAAGGGACCGGTTCAAACAGGTCCTTATGGATGGCAAATTCAAAACTGGAAGCTTCGTACATACAGAGGACCATTAGCAACTCAGGTTCCTCCAAATACGATGGTTCCGCCAAAAGAAATCGTAACGAAAGAACAAACGTGGTATGGTGAGTACAGTCTACCAGCTAAATTATACGTAGTGCCACAGAATGCGAACATTCAAGAAGCGGGGCGTGTAGGGATGCTGAATGAAAATCATCCATTGTTCTTAAGAGATGGTTATATTATTGTAAATTTTGACATGGAGACAATTCAAGAGGGAGATCTTAATAATCCGTATCTTTCCTACTACAAAGCTCACTATATGAGCCAGTGGACAGATATGGAGGGCTTCAAGAATAGTTTTGTCGATAGTTACGGTAATACATTCAATCTGCAAGAGGGGGACGTTATCTTCTATCATGCAGACCAATCATCACTAGATGACTTCAAATCATCGGTTACGCATTAATATTATAAAAAGCTTAGGCTCTAATGATCTGACCCAAAAAAGTTAGACATATTTAGTTAAGCAACTGCTAAGACCTGAGTTCGGTATTCCACCGGGCTTAGGTTTTTAATTTGGCCTTCATTCGTTTGTGTGATTGTAATAGCGAATATAGTTTTGGAGTTCCTGTTCAAAATGAGCCTTGAATTCAAATTCTTGTAGATACAGGAGTTCAGATTTTAATAAGCCAAGGAAATTTTCGATGACTGCGTTGGAGTGTTATCTATAGCAATTTTTGATTTTATATTATCCGTGAGGCCATCTCTATATGTAATAGGGTCAATTGTGATTCTAGGTGCATTAGAAGTTGTATTGGAGGAATACTTCAAATTCAAGGATAAGAGAATTTTAGAGGTCGCGGCTGCTACGGAAGATGATCAGTCTAATCCTCAATCAACATCCACCTTTTGGTCCAAGCAAAGGATAGTTAGATTTATCTTCAAATTGTCACGTATGTTGATAATTTTGATCATTCTATCGATTTCCTTTATATCTACTTTAAAGGTTATTTTGGCAATTATGGATGGTGGAGTTGCTAGTATGAACTGGAACGATGTGTTGCTAATGCCTTCATTTAAATTGTAAAAGGCATTCACTAAAGTGATGAGTGAGGTGGTGAATAATACTGATGAAGCGGCTAATGATGCATCGAAGGTATATTCAGGTTACAACACAGTATTTGGGCTGTATGAAAGTCTAAAATCACTTCAGCCGTTTACTACAGAGAGAGAAGAAATAAAAAAGCCGACCAATACAGAAGATGAAACACAGTAAACTGGTTTATTTAATGTATTAGGCCGAGCAAGGTAATTTTATTCTGTCTATTTACAAATACAAAGTCAGTTTTTTGTTGCTGTAAATGGCTTAATGAAATCAATTTTACCGCTCAGAATATGTTATACTAATTGCAAGTATATTCTGAGTAGGAGGGAGAAAAAGTGAAATTGAATGCTAATGTGGATGAATTACGCAGATTAGTCAATAACACACGAAATAGAAATGTATTTGTACGTTTTTTAGTC
This sequence comes from Lysinibacillus sp. fkY74-1, assembly GCF_053165895.1. Taxonomy (NCBI): domain Bacteria; kingdom Bacillati; phylum Bacillota; class Bacilli; order Caryophanales; family Bacillaceae; genus Lysinibacillus; species Lysinibacillus sp. fkY74-1. Next base: position 141,381 of record NZ_CP170174.1, read on the forward strand.
TTTTGTACAGTAACAAAGGCAGTTGCCCCAGGATTTATACGTTATCCCAAAGAAACGTTGAAATTGTATTTAAAACACCTTGCCTCGGATCAAAAGGGCAAGTTTCCAGTGTAAACTATCCCCCGCTTCAACCAATCTATATGGAGTGGGGGGGTTAGGATACACATGAATATTAGAACAAACGTGGTATGGTGAGGACAGTCTACCAGCTAAATTATACGTAGTGCCACAGAATGCGAGCGTTCAAGAAGCGGGGCGTATAGGGATGCTGAATGAAAATCATCCGTTGTTCTTAAGGGATGGTTATATTATTGTGAATTTTGACATGGAGACAATTCAAGAGGGAGATCTTAATAATCCGTATCTTTTCTACTACAAAGCTCACTATGTGAGCCAGTGGACAGATATGGAGGGCTTCAAGAATAGTTTTGTCGATAGTTATGGTAATACATTCAATCTGCAAGAGGGGGACGTTATCTTCTATCATGCAGACCAATCATCACTAGATGACTTCAAATCATCGATTACGCATTAATATTATAAAAAGCTTAGGCTCTAATGTTCTGACCAAAAAAAGTTAGACATATTTAATTAAGCAACTGCTAAGACCTGAGTTCGGTATTCCACCGGGCTTAGGTCTTTTAATTTGGCCTTCATTCGTTTGTGATTGTAATTGTGAATATAGTTTTGGAGTTCCTGTTCAAAATGTGCCATGGATTCAAATTCTTGTAGATACAGGAGTTCAGATTTTAATAAGCAAAGAAATTTTTGATGACTGTGTTGTCCAAACAATTGCCCTTACGAGACATACTTTGCGTAATATCATGTTGTTTTTAATGTTTGTTGATACTTTTTTATTTGATAGTGCCAACCGGATTTTCAACAATGTAAGAATCAAGCGTCAATATTATTACTCCTTTTACTCATAAATGTTGCAACGCCTTTGGCCATGAGCTCAGGGTCGATATTGCTGATACCAATTTTCTCGAAATTTTGTACGACTTGGTCCAAGGATGGAGCATTTTCAATCATGATGTTCACTACTTCATCAGTATTATCGACCAAGCGAACATAGCGTTTGAATTTCTCCTCCGTCATGTTCTTCGTACTAACGAAGAGTTGCTGAAGCAAATCCATTACTGGCATGTGCACCTTGTCATCTGGGACTTCTGGCGACCAAGGGAATCCAAATACCTTCTATGATTTTGAACGTTACATTTTCCGAACACTATATAAATCTTGATTCTTCGGATTTAGATGATTACATTAAAGGCGATTGGCAGGACTAGTAAATCACCCTACCGTGTAAGGTATAGAGGGTGGTTTACTTTTTTTTTGAAAAAGTGAATGACAATGCAAGAATCGTTACAATAAGTGTAGCGAAACTAAACATGAGCGTTATAGACTCATAAACTGTCATTGGAATCATCTCCTTTACCTTCGTTTGAAACGAAGTTTTGGAATAAAAGATGACCAATCACCCTTAATACCTCGACCTACTACATGTAGCAGTTATACCATTATTTGCGTTTAATATAAAAAAGCGAACACTAATTCTCTTGTACTTTTATAAGGGAATTAGTGTTTTTTAATTTGTTACGAAACTTTCTGCAATCTCTGGAAAATCAATAAATGGATTCCGATTGCCTTGAAGTTCATGGATAGCTAGGTTGCGATGCTTTTCATAGATAGATACTGGAAAAGATTGATGCCATTTTAACAATAAAGAGACATTCTCTAGTTCTTTTTTTATAGTGTTTGGATAGCGAATTAGGAAATAGAGTGTTGCTCTAGCAACGATTCCTTTCCCGTATTCTGGTTCGAATTTACTTTCTTCAGCTTTGCCGCAGTCATCTTTGATTCCTAAAATTAATCCTTCAGGGATATAATCGTGGAAATCGTAGTAAGGGTAGTTGCTGCGACTGCTATTGCAGGTGGTTTCGCAGGCGAATAGATGATGCAAGTCTCCTCTCATCGGTTCTTTTTTATCGAACCATGATTGAGGCACTACATGTTCACAGTTAAATAGATCATCCGAAAAGATGCTGATTAACCCTTTTGCCTGCATTTCAAGGAGCCGAACGTCCTCATCTATAACAAAAAGTGGATCCATTCTATTTCCAGAATAAAGGCTTTTTAATGAACCGTTTTCCTGCAAATCAACCCAAGGGTACACATAACGGTGCGGGCTGTAGTTTAACTGATCTGTATGTGTTTTTTCAAGCAATGTGCGAAGGCTGTCTAAAAGATTAGCATCCGTTAATGAAATGCTCTGATAGTATTGATTTCTGACTTCCTTATCTTTCTTTTCGTCATAATAGGGTCGATTTGCCTTATAGTTTAAAAAGTCTGACTTGGCCGTTTCCCATTCACAGTATAGCAAATCTAGTTTTTCCATTATATTTTCAACGCCTGTGCAGATATCTTTTGGTTGTACACATCCGATAAGTATTCCTCTGTTGTTAAGTACAGCAATCCGTTGCCTTCGAGTTTTGGCGAGTTTCCTAAAGGAATCGTTCTCTTTATTAATTGTGCATACAGCTCAGCCTCTGTCAGATTTCGCTCAAAGTTTCTGTTGGAATTCTCTTTTATGAGTGCAAGAGCACCGGATATATGCGGTGTTGCCATCGAAGTTCCGCTTAGTTTTGCATAAGTTCCGTTTAAATACGTTGAAAGGATTTCTTCACCAGGGGCTACTATGTCGACTTCATTATTCGAATTTGAAAATTCAGAAGAACTGCGTTGCAGGTTAATGGATCCGACGCTGATGACTTCATTGTAGCAGGCAGGATAGGCCAATTCATTTGAAGAACTCTGTCCATCTCCCTCATTACCAGCAGCACAAACTACTAGAATTTGATTAGTGATTGCGTTTTGAATAGCTTGGTGTAACTCAGGTACATCGACAGAACCTCCGAGGCTCATGGAGATGATATCCACCCTTTGTTCAACTGCATAGTTAATACCATTTATGATCCAGTCGTATTGCCCTGATCCACTTTTATCAAGCACTTTTAAAATCAATAAACTTGCTTCAGGTGCAACACCAACTACTCCTGTGCCGTTATTGATTGCAGCAATTGTACCAGCCACATGGGTTCCATGGCCACTATAATCAATGTATACATCAGGTTGTCCATCATCATCACGAGTGAAATTCCGTCCGCCGATAATACGCCCACCCAAATCAGGATGGGTGACGTCGCAGCCTGTGTCCAATATCGCAACAGTGATTCCCTTCCCTTTAGAATTCTCCCAAATTTTTGGTGCTGCAATAAGTTCAATACCTTTTGGCACCACTTCGACCACTTCGACCACTTCATTCACTTGATACGGAATTAAATGTAACTTTTGCTCCATTTGTATCCCTCCTGAAAGAATTAAGTTTCAAGTGTATTCTTGGTATTTAATAATAGTTTAACAATTCTGAATTCTTATAAACAGTTACAATAGATGGATTTTTATCTAACTATAGTAATTTTTTACAGTGAAAATAGTATTGGTATCTATTAGTCAATTACGCATGATAACATCTTAAAGATTGTGAATGTTTGTACTTAAATTAAACTGCGTTAGTATTACAAAACATGTACTTATGATCTTCCATAATCGGGCGCGTTTATTTAGGAACGCGTCTTTTTCATTTAAGGGCCAGATTATGTAGTGACTTTATTAATTGTTTCGTTAAGATTGTGAAGAAATGTACTTATGCCAATGTGGCAGCTTATTTAACGGAAAATGTTATAATATTATCAAAATTTAGGAAATGGAGTTTAGGAAATGAAGAGTATTAAAAGATTGATTCAAGTTATCTTAGCAAGTACATCAATCCTAATTCTTAGTGGATGTTTCTCTAAAGATGATCTGAATCAACCAATACAAGAATATTTAGAAACAAACTATGGAATACAAGGTGAGTTTTTTGTTATTCAGGCAAGTAATAACTGGTTTGCAAGTATTGACCATCAAACATATATAGAAATGAAAGAGCCATATCGTGCTTATCCGTACCTAATGATTGATAGAGATACATTGAAGGTTATAGGAAAGGGCAGTCATGACGATATTTACCTTTCACAATTCAAGGGTGCATATATTGAGCAACATCCAAAGGTAGTTCAAGTAGTTGAACAGCTAATAACAAAATATGGTTTAGTGAAATACCCTAATGAATATGAACCAGTAAGAAATGGACCTGTTTCAATATTTCCCTACGACAATATTGAGATAGGTGTAGGTAATTATCAAGAGCTACTTGACGATTTTAAAATGACACAAAAGATAGATACTATTAAACTTTTACCTACATTGGTACCAAGCGACCCAAGAAATAATATTGGTGATGACAGGTATGGAAGGTATGCATCGAAAATAGGTGTGGTAAATTTCCAATTTGAGTTTGACATAAATGAAAATAAACACAATATTCCAAACGCCAAAGAATTAATTGATGACTTCAAAAAAAGTGAAGTATTAGAAAAGGGAATATACAGCATCTATATGCTCGTAGATGACTCAAAACATTTTGTGGGATGGGAACATAATAGTGTAGTTTTGTTTGAAGTTGAGGAAAATGGGGAATATACAATAATTGCCACTCCTAAATATGGTGATTTTTGGGACACTTACTTTTATGGTGATTACGCAGCTAAAAAAAATATAGAATAGAATTTTAGGTTGAATTACTTAATTGGAATTGACTAAAAATACACATGGTGCTACCCCATTAGTAATATTTTGTAATTAGGATTAGCGCTTGTTTTCATAAAGGGGAAGATTAATTTAATATAAAACTGAGTATGAAAACTGCGCTTATATTCGTTATGGAGAACTGTATGTAATTAAATGTCGAGTCTATATCGTGCTAAGATTTAATATTCGTTATTCAATAATCGGGCGCGTTTATTTAAAAACGCATCTTTTTCTTTTAAAGGGCCATTTTCTTGATAACCCATTTAAAGAAATCGTGAAAATTTTCACTTAAACTAAAGGAGCAGTTTATTGATATAAGGACTTTGATGATAAAATATACATATCTTAATGTAGAGGGGTATAAGGGGAATGAATATTATGAAATATGATGAAGCTGATATTGAAGAAATCGTTTCTTTGTTCTACGAAACAGTTCATTCAGTTAATTTAAAAGATTATTCACAAACAGAATTAGACGCTTGGGCACCAAAGGAAGAAAAAAAATCAAAGATAGATGGCTGGAAGATTTCATTAGGACAGAACATATCTTTTGTTGCAAAAATTAATGATAAAGTAGTAGGCTTTAGTGATATGACTCATAGTGGGCACCTAGATCGACTGTATATTCATAAAGACTATCAAGGTCAAGGTATCGCTAAGGCTTTAGTTGATAAGCTAGAAGACGAAGCGAAAAAATTAAATCTACTTAAAATCGATACAGATGCAAGTATTACAGCTAAACATTTTTTTGAACTTAGAGGTTACAATACCATTTGTTCACAAACTGTTGAACGAGAGGGCGTTAAATTGACTAACTTCAAAATGATAAAAAAAATAGAATCTTAATTTTAGTTACTTCTTTAACTATTTGGTTCTTTACTTTAACATGCAAAAGACAAATCACTGACTTGATATACCGCAATCGGGCGCTTTTCTGTAATAAGGAAAGCGTCTTTATTCATGAAAAGGGCCCTATTATTGAAAAACATTTTTTAACGAAAGGCTCCAAAACGACGCTTGGGGACGTTCCACTACACTTGTTAGGTGTTTTTAATAAATCTAAAAGGCCATACATAAAAAATTCCTTTTTTTTTTCCCTTTTATCATGAGTTACATGAATAAAGGAAGTTCTATTTTGAAACGTAATCGCTACAAATGTTCACTTAAAAACATTTTTTGCCACATGGAGAAATTCCTTAACTGCAGGAGAAGCATTTGCAATAGAATGACAGGCAAGTGCTACTTCACGGCTGTTTTCAATATTTAGTTTGCTGATTTTTATGTTTTGCTGTGTCTTTAAATATAATTCTGGACCTATCGTAACGCCAAGTCCTTCCTGTACCATATTAGCAATGGTTGTACAGTCGTGTACTTCAAAAAGAATAGATGGTTTAATTTGCGCTTCTGCAAATAATTCCTCAACATGTGATTGGTACATCCCTGTTGGCATAATAAAGGATTCATCCATTAAATCATTCATTTCTACTGTTTCTTTAAAATGAAATTGATGATTAGGGTGATAAGCGACTACCATCTTGTCTTTAATCAAAGGAACTAAATCGAAATTTGGATTTGATTTTCCTTTTACTACAAATCCAATGTCAATAATGCCTGAACCCAACCATTCTGTAATTTCCTCATAGGTTCCTTCGTAAAATTTAAATTCTATTTTAGGATGTTTTTTCCGGAATTTCACAAGTAATTTAGGCAATAAGCAAGAAGAAGCACTTGCAAAAGTGCCGATACGAATAATACCTGTTTCCAAGCTTGTCATAAGTGCAATTTCTTGATTAATAACTTCCACTCTTTTCAATATTTCTCTAATATTCGGCAGAATTTTTTTCCCTATTTCTGTAAGTGTTATTCCTTTTTTTCGATCACGAATTAATAAAGAAACTCCCCATTCAGATTCTAAACTCGCAACTGCATGACTCACGGCTGATTGAGTCATATTTAATATTTGAGCAGTTTCTGTAAAGCTTCCTAGCTCGACTACTTTTGCAATGATTTCGTAGCGCACAATAGTCATGAGTAAATACTCATCTCCTTTATTAAAAACATCAATTTTACTTATATTAACATGGGACTTAAAATAAAAACAGCAGTTCAAATATAAGGAGATGTACAAATTGAAAAATAATATAAATCAACTAATCATCATACTTTTAGCTTTAGGAGCTTTTGTAACAGGAACAGCAGAGTTTGTTGTTTCTGGAATTTTAGAACTGATTTCTATTGAATTAGATGTTTCAATTTCAATAGCTGGCCAGTTGATTACGATTTATTCTTTATCTTATGCCATTGGAGCTTTGATTTTGGTCATGCTAACATCTAAATTCGACCGTAAAAAAGTGCTTTTATATGCTATCTCTATATTTATTCTAGGAAATCTAGTTGCATTTTTTAGCTATAATTTTGTCTTTCTTATGTTATCCAGAGTCATTATGGCGATGAGTGGAGGGTTATACATTGTTGTTGCCACCAATTATGCTGCGCAAATTGCAGTTCCAGAAAAAAGAGGTAGTGCTATGGCAACAGTCATTACTGGTTTCACTGTTTCATTAGTACTTGGAGTGCCTATCGGCACATTTTTAGCTGGACATTTTGATTGGCACTATATTTTCTTAATCATTGCGTTTGGCACAGTTTTTTTATTGATAGGACTTTACAAATTATTACCATATATAGAAGGAAACCAACCGCTGCCATTTAAACAACAGTTGCAAATTATTAAAGATAAACAAGTCCTTATGGGTTTAATGACAACGATCTTTTGGATTTTAGGATATACTATGGTGTTTGCCTACATTGCTCCATTATTAAGTCATACTGCTGGCTTTTCTATTGAAATGACAAGTATCGCTTTATTTGTTTTAGGCACTTTTGCTTTTATTGGTTCACGCTTTGGAGGATATGCGGTAGACAGATGGGGACCTAATCGAACAATATCATTAAGTTTATGTGTTAACATCATCTCTTTATTTGTACTAGCATTTACACAGTATAGGGCAGTGGGTGTATTTGTCACACTAGCTTTTTGGGGAGTAGCAACTTGGACAACGACACCAGCAAAGCAGTTTTATCTGATTTCACTAAAACCACAATCCTCTGAAACAGTACTCAGTTTTAATACCGCCTTAATGAATGTGGGAATGATGCTGGGCTCTGCATTAGGAGGAATCATTATTCAATATACTAATATAGAAAATTTAAGCTGGATTGGTGGATTATTCGTTATACTCGCACTTATTTTTATCAGATGTTCTTTCTACCTAAATAAAAAAGTTATGAAGCACCATCGACTTTAATAAATTAAAAAGTAATTTCTAAACTCAACTGCCTTGATATTCAGTTGGGTTTTTATTTTTTTAATACTCTTCGATATTTGGCATTTTATAAAAAATCTTGTTGAAGGTTATGGAAGGAGGAATTCATCACCCACATTTGCAGTTGCGAAGGGAGAGGAAATACATGTTAGAACGAACGTACCGAATGGCAAGTTCGCTGTGCATTTTAACGCCTTTTGTAAACGAGTATTGAAGAAGATAACAAGGAACTTTCATTAGAGTATAGGATTTAAAATCTTAGTTATTCCATTAAAGGGCGCAATTCTTTAACTGCTAGTGGTAGTGCTTCACATGCTGAAGGGCAAGAAATCGTTGCTCGAGGTGGTAATTCACATGCTGAAGGAAATAATACAGTAGGATTTGGAATTGTTTCCATGCTGAAGGATTAATAACTACAAATGCAGACTTTTCACAAACAGAAGGGCAAGACACCATATACAGTGGAAACAAGAAAAAGAGTATTAATCCAAAAGATTAACACTCTTTTATTTCTTATTATGGTTTGGATTGAATTTCCCACTCTTTAAAGTAATCTAAAAGCTCTTTATGAAACTCTATATCCGTATTTAGGATTTCACAGCCTCTATCATCATAAACATGGAAAATACAATTTGTACTAATATTCACTAAAAATACATCAGGTGCATATAGACTATGTTTTCTTTTTAGTCGAGGATTTTGAGTAGAAAAGTCCTCATGAATACATGTTTTTAAGAGTAATTCTAATTTTAAATCTAACACTTTACAATACAATTCCATTTGTTGAACTAAAACTTTATCTTCATCAAATTGCCACACATATTCTTGTAGGTGTAATGAATACTTTTTCTTTTGATTTTTTACATAACGTTGAAAAAAGTTTGGATGTACAGTATTTTTTGTCTCATCAGGGTAAGAATTGACAACAACAATGACATCATCCGTTTTTTTAAATAGCAAATTTACAATTTCAGATACTTGTTTATACTCTATATGAAATTTAGGCATATTAAGTTCATCATAATTTTGAGAATTATCATTACCTAACTCAACATGGATACCTGTACCCCATGTATGGTAAAAGTCTGGTGATAATGCTAATCCATTATAGTGTTGTTCCATAAATTTTTTTAATTGCATACAGAGTCACCCTATTTCCAAGTTAATATATTATTCATCAATTACGTTACCATTCTTATCGAGCGAAGCAGTTCTTTCACTTGCGCCTTTTTTCCATACTTTCCATGCCTTTTTCTCACCATTGTATCCTATATGACCTGCTGTATCTTTTTCCAGACGCCATTTGCCATTAGTGAATGGTGGACTAGAAGTTGTTTCTTTAGCTGATTTTCCATGTTTATTTTTAAACTTGCCTAAATCAACTTGCATGTCATCTGATTTTAAATCATTTGGAATTTTACTAGCGGCCTTTTCAGCGGCTTTTTTTGAAAAATAAACTGAAACTTGGTTGTAAACCCATGAACCAGCCTTTATCACAGCACCACCGATAATAATAGCACCAGTAATAGTTATTGTCACTTGTCCAATACCAGGGATAGCGTAAATACCTGCTGCAGCAGCGATAGCATAAGTTTGAATTTGACCATTACCGGAATTTCCAATTGTAACAAGTGAATCAGGATGATACGGGTTTAAATATGATTCAGGTATATAAATGATTTCTTCTTCAGAATAATAATTTGGTTCGAAAAGCTCTTTTGGAATATCTTCAAAGCTTTCAAAGTCTTCTAAACTTAAAGAAGATGGCACTCTTAATTTTATATCACTTTCTATTAATTCATTAATAAGTTGATCTTGGTTCAACTCTTCAACTTCTCCTAATGGTGTACTTAATAATTCCTCATTTTCATTTCCGATATTTGTTGTTTCTGCATTCACGTAAGAGGGAATTGCTGTAGAAATAGTACTAAATAGTAGTGCGCTACTTACTACACTTGTTATTCCTTTTAAGTATTTTTTCTTCATAACACATCACTCCATTTTTCCTTTTTTGTTAGTAATAACCAACTAGAATGTATTATTACATTATACTATCATCTTTATAAGGAACTTAATTACCAAATCATAAAAATAATACTTTAGTATAGTGAGTGAAATTAGGAGATATCACCCTGTAGCATCTCTATTTTCCAGGGGATTATGGTAAGCCACTCCTGAATTTCCAATTTCATTTCGCTTGAAATTGCGCTAGTTTATGTAAGAGTTGGCTGCTTTTATTCTCCATAAAAACAGGATTGTCTATTATTAAAATATTTGATAAGATTCAATTAACTAAACATTACGGGAAGAACCCGCTTCAAAAACCAATTGTCATGGTCTTTTTTAATGACTTCTATTGGTTTATTGAAGCGGGTTTTTGTATTGGATGGAAAAAGGACATACGAGATTTTAGTCGGTTATTAATTATAAAAAGGGAGATAAAAAATAAGAAATATTTAATAAAAACATGTAATAGGAAATTGTGAATGAAGAAAAGTTAGTTTGATATGTGTTTAAAGAGTTTAGTACCCGTATATAGGACCCAAAAAGAAGGGGTTTTTATTTAGTGATATTTAGAAAAGTGAGTGTTTTAAACTCAAGAAATGATTAATCAATTAGTAGTATAAAAATGAAAGGACGATATCAATGCCATTACTTACTATTATATTGAGTGCTTTGTATCAATGCATACGATTACAATTTAACATGTCTATAAACATGAAAAACGCAAGAAAAGAGAACATGTTATTGTTATTTAGCCAATTACTTTTGTTGTTGTCGGCAGGTATCTATATTTGGTTGCCTCTACAGTTGAATTTTTATATTCCATTTCTAATTATTGGTGTTTTCTTAGTAGAGTTCAATAAACCTTGGTTAACGAATGAACATTTTATAAGTAAAACAGCTATAGTTTTACTAGTATTAGCTACTTTTATTCCATTTGTAAAAGGGATAGCTTTGATTGTTTTAATAATTTACATGATTTACGGAGGCTTTAAATATAGTGAACTGAAAGATCGTTCAGGTGTTTTAATTATGTCAGTTTTAGCATTCATTACGGTTACAACTAACACCGATACTTTTGTATGGAGTGGTGCTACAATCTACTTTATTATGAATCATATAAAGCATACAAAACAGCTTTTAGGAATGATGAAAAATGCTAGTAAGAATGTCATTACTGATACTCTCACAGGACTTTATAATCGACGTTGGCTATATAAAAAGTCTGAGCAATTAATTCAGCAGCAAGAGATTGGCATAATTTTTTGTGATATCGATAATTTTAAAAAGTTAAATGATGAAAAGGGTCATGATCATGGAGATCTTGTATTACAGCAAACAGGTGAAATCATGAGAAGAATTCTAAATGGAAATGGTTTCGGGGTAAGATATGGTGGTGAAGAACTTATAGGGTTAGTAACAAATACCATGCATACCTCACGTCTTGCTGAAAAAATATTAGAAGCAGTGAGAAAAGAAATAAAAATCACTATGTCAATTGGTATTGCTGTTGGGCAAGGCTCTGTAGAAGAACTAATAAAGACTGCTGATGAGCGTATGTACATCTCCAAAAACACAGGGAAAAATAAAATAACAATTCAGGAAGAGATATTACCATCATAAATAAAGGTTCGATTAAAGCACCACTGGTTACAATTGCCAACCTAATAACGATAAGCTATATTCATTCAGCTTTATTTTTAGAATAGTCAGGAACCTGATATTTAAGATAATAAATGATGAATTCTAATGAAATATCTTCTGCTAAGATTTGATAAATCGATCCAAAGCATAAAACTAATAAGAGGGAAAGTTCTATTCTATGAGGTACTAGTCCCTTATATACAGTGCTATAATTAAATCTATAAAGTCCTCTAAGTAGAAGACTTTTTTGTAGAGAGGGGGACAAACAATGAACATCTTTCCATCAAAGGATAAAGACTTATTAAAAATATATATCAAGTCGTACACAATTCTCATGTTATTAGTGTGTAGTGCTTTTGGGGCTTACTTATTAAAACAATCAAATAAGAATATTGCTTTCTATATAGTTTTTATATTTGGCTTAGTTTGTTTACATACATTCATAAATAGATCCATGGTATTTCTAATTCGATCTAATCAGATTAAAAAAACGCTAATAAATAGAGAAGCCCCCTATCAAGAATTAACAAAAAAGGAACACCTACTAAATTCAGTATTTTTAGCTCCAATAACAATTATAATTTCGGTTGCTATTTACAACACTTATAACCTAATCTTACAAATAATAATGTTCTTTATAATTCTTTTATTTCTCCTAATTGGGGAAACAGCAAAATTTCGTTATACATTATATAAGAACTGGTATGATAAGAATTTAAAACAGCAGATGGATGTGAAAGATTAAGTGGAATAGAATCATAAACATAGTAATAGTGCTATGCCCCAGGATCATTAGGGGCATAGTTTTTTTATGATTAAGTTATGAGATAAGTAATCTTTCAATAAAACAAAGATTAACTTATCTTCGAAATCGTTAACATATTTAGTTAAGGCATAGTTATTTAAACTATTATGAGATTGACTAGATAGGAGGGAGAGTAACAACTTTCAAGAACAACTGTTTAGAGTGAAAATGAGCACAATGGAGAATAGGTCAATTGAAAACATCTGTTTTGCTGTTCTCTATTGTTGTTAAACATGGTCTATATAATTAGCTAAACTCTTGCCACCGAACTTATTGCAAAAGAAAAGGTGGAAGAGAAAGATATCATTATTTGGAAGAAGCACTTCTTAATCTACAAGTTATTTTTACGGAGCTAGAAAAACATGGTATATTTGTTCGAGAAGAGGTAAAGGAACTGTTACTCTTGATGATATTATCTTAGCTTAAAACAGGGAGTATGATACATGTCTTTATTAGCAGAAGAGAGAAAAAAGAGAATAGTTGACTTGATTGAGGATCATGGGCAAGTCAAAGTCAATGATCTAGCAAAAGAATTTAATGTATCAATGGAAACCGTTCGCCGCTATTTAGAGGAATTAGAATACGAAAAAAAATTAAAAAAAGTGTATGGCGGGGCTGTGAAAGTGGAGTCTAGTATAATTGAACCGTCCATGTTTGAACGCGAAATAGTAAGAATAGAAGAGAAAAAGCGAATTGGTATGAAGGCTGCTTCTCTTATTAAAGAGGGGGAAGTAATTTTCATTGATGAAGGAAGTACTACCCTGCAAATGGTCTCGTCACTTAAAGACCTGTCGGATGTTACGATCATAACTAACTCTTTTCCGGTAACCACCATGTTAATGGACTATGCCAATAAGCAGCTTTTTAAAGGTGAAATCATTTTTCTTGGAGGATATGTCAGAAGTAAGCATTTTCGCTCCTCCGGCTCATTGGCAGAAAATATGGCAAAGGAATTTTATGTAGATAAGGCTTTTATTGCCATTGACGGTGTTCATCCAGTATCAGGAATCACGAGTTTTGATTTAGAGAAGTGTCTATTGTCAAAAATCTTTATTAATAATGCGAATGAAACAATTGTCCTCGTTGATCACTCAAAAATCGATGTAAAGGCAAATTATAAAATCGAATCGCTCAAACTTATCGATTATATCTTATCCGACACGCCAATGCCTCAAAATTGGGGAGTATTAGATGTAAAGTGGGTAGAATGTTGATACTTGGGTGAGGATATACTTGTATTATTGGATTATTACCTTATTAAAAACAACTCCGGCTTCCAATATATAGCTTTATAATTACGACTAACCGTCAATTAGAAAAAACCTTCCAAACTAGTAAATATGGAAGGTTTTTTTAGTCTACTATGAAGAATGTTTGATAATTTTTCAAATAAACCAGCAGCATATATCGTTGATATCTTTTGAAGAAATAATACCTACCTAAACGAAACAATTCTTCTTCAAAAAATATGTCCTAACTAATCATAAGGGAAAATATAAAATCCTTAAAACCAATTAAAACAAAAAAAATCAATGAAATAAATGACGTTTTGTATTGTTTGATGTGTTTTTTTACAGACATTATAAAGAAATTCACAAAAGTCCAATTATATATTTACATTCCCTTTCTATAATTGACATGTAAGATTATTTTAAATTGGAGGAAAAATGAATGAAATCTAAATCTAACATGTTTAAAAAAGTAGTAGTAGGAACTTCATTAACTTTGGCGATGGCACTTTCTGTAACAAGTACAGATATCCCATTTAATGTTTTATCCAACAGTAGTATGTCATCCGTTGCATTTGCTAGTGAAGGAACAGTTCTTGACATTAATTTTGACAACAATGTAGTCGATAGCTCTTCAAATGCTATAACTCCTCAAATTAAAGGGAATCCAGAATATGTGAAAGGACGAATTAATCAAGCAATTAAATTTACATCCAAAGAACAGTATGTAGATTTGGGCAATCGTGACGATTTACGTTTTGGAGAGACCACAGATTTTTCAATTGCCTTTTGGATTAAATCAGATAATATTCAAGGAGATCCTGCTATTATTTCAAATAAAAGTTGGAATTCGGGAAGTAACACAGGTTGGAATTTATCGTTGAACAGTTCAAAACAACTTGATTGGAACTTTAAGACATCCGGAAGTGCACGAAAAGATTATAATATGGAAAATGTAGCTGATAATCAATGGCATCACATTGTTGTTACGCATGATCGTGATGGAAGTGCCAGATTTTATAGAGATGGTAGCTTAGTTCATTCTATTGATATTTCTGGAATGAAAGGAACTCTTGATACCTCCTATACGACGAAAATCGGACAAGATGGTACAGGAAATTATGGTTCTACACTTACTGCAGCAATGGATAATCTTAAAATCTTTAGAAAAGTTTTGAGCGAATCGGAAGTCCGTGCCATGTATGATAGTGCACCTCCACTTCAGCCGACATCAGTAGAATCTATTTCTTTAGATCAGACTGAGCTCAATCTGAAGGTTGGAGCACCAATGCCACTTATAGCAACAGTTTCTCCATCAGATGCAACAGTAAAGGATGTGGAATGGATTACTAGTGATGAAACAGTAGCGAAAATTGAAATGATTAACGACCGTCCTACAGTCATTGCAGTGAAGGCAGGCAAAGCAACGATTACGGCCAAAACGGTTGATGGGGGCAAAACAGCTACAACTAACGTACATGTATCAAATTCCATTGACGTTTCTGGAGATGGATTGTTAACAGAAGATGATTTAAAACTCATCAGAAAAAATCAAAATAGTCATGAAGGTGACAAACGTTGGATACACGCGCAAATAGCGGATATTAACGATGATAAAAAAGTGGATCATTTAGATGTGCAAATGATGGAAGATAAGCTGGCTCCTTACAAGAAAGACTTTCTTTACAAGCGAGTAGTATTCATTGGTATCGATGGAGCAGGAAATGGAGTAAAAGATCCAAAAGCAAACGCAATGAATATACAGAAGCTAATGAGTGAAGGCGCTGGAACATATGAAGCAAAAGCAATGATGCCTACGATTAGTGGGCACAACTGGGGATCCATACTCCATGGGGTTGTACCTTCAAAACATGGATTGACTAATGAAAATATAGGGGATCCTTACCCTGAAAAAAATCCTTATCCATCTTATATGAAATTGCTAAAACAAGAGCGTCCTATGCTTAATCAAGCGTCTTTTACTACATGGTCTCCGATTAACAAAGGAATTATTGAAGATTCTTCAGGCGCTTATAAAGTAAATGGCGGTAATGATAATAATACGACACAAAAAACTGTGGATTATATCAAAGCAGAAGGTAAGAATAGTCGCAATATTTTTGTTCATTTGGATGAAGTAGATGGTGCAGGTCATAACCATGGCTATGGGAGCCTGAAATGGTATGAGGCATTACAAAAAGCTGATCAGCATGTTGGGCAAATTCTCCAAGCTATAGAAGAAGAAGGCTTGATGAATGATACTCTAGTTATCATCACAACGGATCATGGTGGGAAAGGTACTGGTCATGGTGGTTCCTCTACAGAAGAACAAACTATTTTCTGGGCTGCTAAAGGAAAGACTATTAAGCCTGGCACTGTATTGACAGATGTAGAAAATATAGATACTGCTGCCATCATTGCTCATACGCTACGACTTGATATTCCTGAAAATTGGGATTCACAAATCCCCCAAGGACTATTTCAAAATAAATGATAAGAAAAGTAAAAAACAGATGCATTTTTCATTAAATAATACTTTTACTTAATTAGTGTGGGTTGGATGCAACAAATTAGGTTATTAGATAACTAATCTTTCAATAAAAGAAATGGTTAAATTATCTTCATTATCGTTAACATAATTTAGTTAATCCATAGTTATTTAACGATTAATAATTATAGATAATATTAACACGAACAGTTAAATAGAATATGAAATAAAAATATCAATTTTAACTGTTCAAAGAGTGGACATACTAATAAGAATAGAGTAATGATAGAATAATAGATAAGACATTGTTACCTCCATCCAAAAGGTATAAGAGTTTTTTTAAAAGCATGTAAACGATCAGTGGGTTAATTATCCCTTTAATCGTATTACATGTTTTTTGTTGCAAGAAATATGCTTGATACGAAATAGGAAGTGCTACAAATTCTCAAGGAATTCAAAGGGAGAACTTGATAAAGGCCGATGGCCATCACTTTTAAAAGCGAATGAAGAGGAACATATAGTAGAGAAAATACAGCAAAAAGAGATGAATATATCTTTGAAGAAGGGGAGAAGAGTGTCTATAAAAAGGAGCTGAAAGAAGAGAAAAAAGCATGCTACAACACTCATGAGATTATCCTTACATTATACAAACACAATACATATACATTACAAATAAGTATATCCCCACACACCTCGATAGACCACATAAAACAAACATTGCACCCATGTTCTACTCTTCCGAGCCATATTTATCCCTGGTGCTCGAATGACAAACGCTTGAAAAACACATATCGCCTCCCATCTTCCTTGGGCTGGAGAAAGATTTTTGATGGCAATTTAAATTTAGAAAAAATCAATTCTCAGTTTGAAGATGAGTGGTTAGATAAGTTTTATTCATTATGGGTTGATGATGAAGGTATGGAAAAGGTAATTAAATCTGCATGTGTTCCAACGCAAGACAAAAAATTTCATTTTATTGATAATGTCTTTTACGATTCCAATATCAACGACGAATTAAAGGGAATTTTATTTGAGTTAGATTCCTCTTATAAAAAGAAGCTAATGGACTGTAATATTTCTGCATTTGATTCTTATTATCACCAAAATCCCTCGAAGTTAAAAGATACAAAGTCATGTGCTGAAAGAATCGAAAATAAAGTGACTGCTATTCTTTCGGAAGAGACCGTTAATCAGGAAGAGAGAAAAAGCGAAGTACAAGCCACTTTTAATAAATTGACTGACTTTTTTTTGCAGGAACCTGTATTATCCGAAAAACTCTTCCCTAAGAGTTTATCTAAAAGAATGCTGTTATCTTCACCTAAAGAAACTTTACGAAGAATGAAAATTGCCGAAAAGGTTGAGCGAAATGGAATAGATGAGGAAGGTTTAGATAAACTCTTAAACAACTACCAACAAATCAAAAACATTTTAGCAAACCCTCATTTAGATATCGAAGAAATAAGGGGATTATTAGAGCATGTTGTAACACCAACACCAGAAATGCGAAAGCATTTCGTGGCACTGCTAGAAAGGAGTGTTTCGAACGTCTATAATTATTTGAGTAAATCACAACAATATATCCTTCCTTCAACCTTGGAAGAATGGAAAGCTACGCAATATACAGAAACGATATTCCCTATAAAAAAAGGTGACAAGGATCTTACAATTGTCGTTCGTCCAACTGATGGAAATCAAATTATTTTTTATGGAGAAGGCGAATTAGAAGTTCTTGATAGTACGGAGTATGAGTTGTGGACAGATAACGGTACTGAACAGAAGAGTATAACATTGGGTGATCTTCTCAAAACGACTGGTATCACAAAGATTCCTCTTAGAAAATTATAAAATTAGAGGTGTAACAATATTGAGAACAAAAGATGAAATTATACAAGCTATCAGGACTTGCGATAGAAATAACAAAATATATATACACCCAGCTTTAACTCCTGAAAAAGCAGCTAAATATATTTCTGCTTTTTCAAATGGGAGTGGAGGAGATATTATATTGGGTGTACATGATGATGGCAGAATGCTGAGAGTTAAAAATTATGCAGTTCCCTTCCGAGTTGAAAATGCACTGAAACATTTAAATATCAATGTAAACTGTAAACTGGAACTATTTCAATTTGAAGGCAAGAAACTTTGTTATATTTCCATTGACAAATCAAAGGAATTAGTCAAATTTAATGGTATTCCTTATATATTTAATCCGAATGGAGAGTTGGTAGAAATGAAAACTAAAACAGTATTCCTATCTTATTGTCATGCTGATGCAGACCTTGCAAACATTATTGAGAAAAGTTTAAATGAACATGAAGATATCAGCGTAAGTAGAGACATAAACATTACTCAATACAGAGATGATTTGGATGAATTCATGAAAACAATTAGAAAGCATGATTTTGTTGTTTCAATTGTAACTAGTAAATATTTAAAATCTTTAAATTGCATGTAAGAAATTACAGAGCTGATGAAAGATGATAATTTCACTGATAAGTTATTATTCATTGTCGTTAACAAAGGTGACGCTGAATATTATACAAAACAGAATTTATATGATGATATTGGAGCAGGAATTTATGATTCTAATAAGCGTTTATCATACATCACGTACTGGCGGGATAAAGGGGATGAAATGGAGAAGAACCTTAAAAATGCAGACCTTCCTTTCGAATTGATGGCCGAATTTGCACTTGATAAAAGAAAATTAGTATCTATAATTCCCTCAACAAGTAGCTTTATGCACTTATTACAAAATAAAATAGGCAGGACATTTAAAGATATTAAAAAGAATGACTTCAAAGGAATTTTAGATGTAATTAAAGATTGATTATTGTAGATATACCTCACTTTTAATCTTGAATAATAAAAGGCTCCACACTATGAGCTAAAAGTGTGGAGCTTTTTGTGTAGACATATAAACTCAAAAAAGAAAAAATGTTAAATGTTTTTGCTGTATAAAAACGAATGTGTATCTAATATAAGTTGCTCAGGGTAAGCTTCGAGTAGTTCTAGTAATTCATTTATTAAATCTTTATCTAAATTATCTTGAATAATAATTTCAATTTTACGGTGTTCCTCTAAAAGATTTTCAATATCGGAAATTGTATCAAAAAAGTTGTGTATAGATAGGTTTAACTGATAATTATTTTGCTCCAATGATGGTAAAACATGTAGATTATTATGTAAAGAAAGTATAAAATCATCAGCTAGCTTTTCTAGAACGCTTTCATGACTTATTAAATTTGACCAAAATTTATCTTTTAATGATGAACTTAAATACCTGAAACCATTAATTGGACTATCAGTAATAAATACATGAGTTGCAATTGATAATAAATCCTTATACATTTGCATTGCAGAAATCGAGTTAAAACATAAGATTATCTGCTTATTTAAAGAACTTGCAAAGCCTAATTCAAATATAGTACCAAAAGGATTTGAATCTTTTGCATCTAGCCAACAAAATATGTAATCTGATTTTGAAATTTGGTGTAGACATATGTCTTTTATATGCTCTGATCTAAGTGTGGTTCTGTAGTCGTCTCCATTATAGTAGTTTGGCTGCTCTATATCTGTACCTAGTGCATGAAGACTATTTTCGTTATGATAACTGCCATGGTCATCTGACATAAAGAACGGACCTGTTATTGTTAAATTCTTTGAAATTGAGGATAACTCAGTGTATTTTAAGTGATTTATTGTTTCCCTTCTATTTGGTATACCGTACCAGCCGCTAGAAGTTACACAAGAAGCTTCACGTAGGTTAGGAACAATGTCATGACGCCAGCAGTTTTTCATGATTTTACCAGCAAGATAGATTTTACTCATTTAGCAAAGCCTCCTTATACTTTTCTAAAGTTGTATTTAAATCAGCTGCTGTTAACTTTAAGGCATGATTTATTAATAAACCTGCGGCCCCTTTAGTTAAGGCTTCAATTTGAAAGTCAAAATCGTTTTGCAGTACATCTATTAAATATTTGTTTTTCTTTTGCTTTAATAAGGCATTTAAGTATTCTATTTGCTTTACAGTAATTAAATTTTCTTTAATTCTTTTGTTTTTGAAATGATCATTTAAAATTTCCTTGGCCTCTTCCAATGAAGTCGGCTTTTTAGAAATAAACCATTCAGTACAATTTAAACTAAACCAAATATCCTTTAGGCATGATTCAAGTTTTAACGAAATTAGAGAAATATAATCTATATTAGAGCCTTTTAAAAAGCCTAATTTAAGTAAGCTTTTATGAAGATTATCTTCTTCAATATAAACGACTACCTTACCGTTACCACTAACATAATTTAAAGGATTATTTACAATGTCATCCCATTGAAGATGATTAAAATGATTGGAACTATCAATATAAAACATTGAACCTCTCCTTGCTATAAATTGTTATAATTGTAATTTACATTGTACATATAAATAAGATATATGTAAATTTGAACTGCTTACCACTTAATACCTCGGTCGTTTGGAGTGGGTTCTTCTTGGTTAAGTAGGTACTTTTGCTTGTCATCTGAAGTAAGCTATTTTAATCAGAGCTCTAAATATTTAGACAAAGCAAGATAGGGTATGTATCTATACACTGCTTCTTTTGCTTATAAAAAGGTATGAGAAGGCATTGATGTAAATTGTATCAAATTTAAGTAAGTGCTAATATTTGAACTACAATACTTAATATTCTTACAAGTTGTTTGAAGTGGGAGAGTTAGGTGGAAGTAGAAAAAATATGAACATAAGGAGTGTAACAATGTTTTACGGATATGATTCAGAGTTAATTACAATGTTAGCCAGAACGTATATAAAATATGGTTTAAATACTGACGAATTCATAGTGTTAAATGCGGCAATTGCTACGAATGCATATGAAGAAAAACTGAATTTGAAAGAAATAAGTAAATTGACTAGTAAAAGTCCTGATGAAATTGAAACAATATTAACCTCTTTATTAGATAAAGGAAAAATTAAAATTGTTGGTGAAAAGATTGATTGGCAAGCTTTATATAGCGACCTGAACAGCATAATTCGTTCGGAAATGACTTTGCCAGATTTAATAATGGAATCAATGGAAAATCGTCAAAGAGCAGGTTATGAACAGGGCGGGGTTCACATTGGACAAGTGGAACTTATTCCTGTTGATATTAATGATGAGGTTCAAGGCATTGCGATAAAAGAACAATCAGATTTTTGGTCAGTCCCAGAAATGTGGTCCAAAAAAAGAATGATTGAATTAGCTAATTACATTTTAACGTTTACTGAATACGTTGATGATCAATGGATTAACCAGTATAACAATAAGACTCATGAACAAAGAGAGAAACAAAAAGAAATTGAAAAGATGAAGGAAGAAGAGCGTAAAGAGCAGAAGATAAAGCGTAATATACCTAAAAGTGGTTACATAATTCTATTTCGGCTATCTGATGGCATGTATAAGTTTTCATATACAACCTCATTATTATTGGAGCAGAAAATTATAAGTATACAGAGGGAATATGGAGATAATGTTCAAATTATACATACTTTAGAAACGTTTGATACTATGAAGTTTTATCATAAATTTATTAAAACACAATTTTCTAATCGATTAAATGGGGATAAATATGAATTAAATGATGATGATGTAATTTATATTAAAACTGAGAAGTTCCCTTCAAATGCAATGGAATGGTTTGAGGGATAATCAAACTTATATGAGTAATTTCCCAACAATCTATCATGTATCGAAAGACGAATAACGGATAATGATGTCAATTTATGTTTCAAGTAAAGTGCTAAAACGAATAGGATAATAAAAATACCCCAAATAAGTATGTAGGGCAATCGCGTTCTAAGTGATAGAAATGACCGAGTTATACTATTGAAGAAAAATGTCTTAATTGACCTACTCTCTCTTCTCCAAATTATAGTATAAGTGTTCGAAGTGTTCGTACATGTAATAATAGATTTAGTTCACGGTCCTGTAAAGTTTTCCGTCGAGTACCTCAATATTGTATATATGTATAAATCTCTAGTTTCATTTTGATATATTTGGTAAAATAATAGAAATTAATTTAGTTCACGGGAAGAACCCGCTTCAAAAAATCATTTACCATGGTCTTTTTTAACATGACCATGAAATGATATATGAAGCGGGTTCTTTTTATACGAAGAAATCACGAAGTTTTAAAACGACGAAATGAAGATTTTGAAAGGCGAACAGGTATATATGTTCAATTATCTTTTATCATGCGGTTAAATCATCATTAGACCATTTAAAACGAGCGTTACCAATGATGAAGAATGAAAAGCTTAGGTCCTAATTCTATTCCTAAGCTATTTTATAGGGGGCTTTTCTATTGAACAATCAGTTATATGTATTCCCGAATAATATGGAGCTAGAAATTATGAATTCCATCAGACCGATTTCTACCTATGGAGAGTTAAAAGAAGAGCTACTGAAAATAAATGAGTTTGACCGTCAATATGAGTATTTAGGGTGGGACCCTAGTGATTATACTGAGGAAAACATAGAAGCCTTTCACCACTCATTTGATGAAATAAGAGAACGCATACATGCTGCTTCATCACCGGAGCAAATGCTGATGTACTTAAAGGATGAGGGTATTAGCCTATCGAATATACATCCTAGAGAAGTAAGATTCGAAGATTTAGATACGGCTATCGTAAATTTTGAAAATCTGGAAGTACTTCTAAAAAGAATCTAATAGCGGTATTTACGTTATATCAAAAGCGCCATCTACAATAAACCGTAGACGGCGCTTTTCTATACTCGATATTTGAAATTTTAAAAACAGACTTATACCAAATATAATAATAAGGATAGTCCAAATAAGTATGTATGGTTGAACAACTGTATTCCATGTAATAGAAAAAATGCGAGTTACACTATCGAAGAAAATTGTCATTTATGGCTCACTTTCTTTTTGCATAAATTATAGCATAGTTGTAAAACGTTAACGATATGTGGTTACAGTTAGAGATGTTCATAAAAGGGATTTATCCCAATAATATGATATAATTAAGAGGTAACTAGATAGAGGTTTCATGGGCGGTTTGGCTAAAATTCCACTTACTCTCCTTCAGCTTTTTGAAGAGAAAGGAGTTGATGCCAATGACAGTTTTTGAGAGTATGATGATTGCAATAAGCTTTTCAACACTTATTGTATCAGTACTTGCATTGTCATTTACTTTTACACAAAAAAAGTAAACCGCCTCTAAGCCTCGCAAGCATGTGAGATGGTTTACTTTTATCACTTTTGCAAATCGCCTTTGAAGCGATTCATCTTGTTACAAAGGCCATTTGGCGTTCCAGCGCCAAATGGTCTTATTTAATTTATATACTACTTCTACAAAAATTATAACATGGAGGGAATTTTTGTACAAATAGAATTAGTTACTCAAACTGATATGACAAAAAAAGTTAATTATGAAGAGTGATAGGAGGAGCAAAATGGATTCTAAAATAATTGATTTTGGTTGGCGTTTACCGGAAGGATTTAGTAAAAACCTAGGCAATTGCTTTGATATGGTGACAATTGATATGTATGCAACACCAGATCTTACAGAGAGACATATCCCAATGTTTCTAAGTGAAGGGGAATATATGTTAGTAACTGCGAAGAGTAAAGATCGTGTGGATTACCGAGAACTCGGACAATTTACTATATTAGATGGAATATTTAGCAAAGGAGATTACTTTCATAGTTTTTTTATTGCAGAGAATATTTTTGATAACATGAATGGAAAAAAAGTAAAGCTAATTGCATTGCTTTATGAGGAAAGAGGTATTGTTCACAAATGGAATCCTTTTTTTGAAGAGCTCTTTCTACCGCTTATTCAGGACGATATAAACAAGGGTGTTGATTCACATTGGAGAAGTTTATTAGAGATTCAACAAAACTGCTCTCTTGATTTAGATGTATATGAAATTGTTTTGGCAAATCAGGTTGATTACGAAATAGACGTTGACTGGAATAAAGGAGAAATTTTTACAACCATAGTTTATTACGCTTTATTAAACCACATTTTTTTGGTAGAGAATGAGAAATATCCAGGGATACCTGGTTCTGCAAGAACGCTTCAGGCTTATAGAGATTTGTATGATGATCATTTAAAAAAACAAGTTGATTTGGACCAATGGAGGGCAAAATATAGACTTAGAGATCCTTGGAGTTAATATCAATTTAGTTATGCATTCAAAAGACCCCTCTATGTAGATGGGGTCTTTTTAGAAGCGGTATCTCCATTTTATAAATACACCTAGACAAAGCAATATCCAGATAATCAAGTAAGGTTGAATAAGAACATTCCAAGTTAATCTAATAATGTGAAGAATACTATCGAAAAGAACTGTCATATATACATCTACATTTTCTGTAATTCTGCAATAAAATCTGTACCCTTAGCAGAAATATTAAATTTGTAACTGTATTTACCGTCTACACTGTTATCTATAACATTGGTTATATAACCTTTTGCGATTAGAGAATCGAATTTTTCTTTCAAATTTTCAGTTTCAATTACAGTTTCAGTTCCTGATTGATAATGCAAATTTAGTAGTAGCTCTAGCTCATCCTTTGTTAATTCCATCTAAAATACCCCCATTGAAATATGTATTTGTTTTCCAATTATATTGTAACCCACTTGGTAAAATAATAACAATTTAATTAACGGGGAGAACCCTCTTCAAAAACAAAACCATGGTCTTTTTAAAAATGTACATTACTAAAAAGGAATTACATTAATGGGAGTAATAGGGATGTTAAGTATTGATTTAGCATTACTACAAGTATACTTTAGGAGTGGCCTATTTTTTATGACTATTGTGTTGAAGATAGATTGAATGAAGGATGTCTAAACTAAATTAGGCACCCCATTAAATTTAATAATTTTCGTAATCAAATAGAGAAAGTTGATCTGGGCTTTCATGGATTGGAGAAGTTTTATTATTTTTTCTTTCCATATACTTATTGTAAACATTTTTTAGCTTTTCTCCTAGTTTTGCAGGGGTAGAATAATCTAAACCTTTTAGTTCCCAGTTTTTGTCTATACTATCCCAAATAAGATTCTTATTTAACTCAAATTTAGACAAGTCTCTTAAACAACGTTTAATTTTTTTATTTACGGAAGATTTAATGTCGGCCCCTACAATATTTAATAAATAAGGGACTGAACAATATGTATTTTCTATTATTTCATCCACAGTAAACCTATCTTTTCTGTCTAATAGTATTCGGAAAATTTCAGGTATGACCTCTGCGGCTATGTCTGTTTCATCAGACTCTTTATCAAACTTGATAATTAATGGTGGCGTAATAGTTGATAGAATATTAGGGTTGGAATTAATATCATGAGCGATAGCTTGATCAATCGTATGAATTTCATCTAGTGAAGCAGTTAAATGATTAGAATCCAACCCTAATATTGAAAATTTATATCCATACTGCTCTAATTTCTCTCTTACATAAGAAAGTCTTGATGAATTAACCATTAGTACAGTTTCCATTTTGTGAGCATTTAAATCTTGTGATGGAATACCACTTAGATAAATAAATTGTTCCAACGGGACATTTTTATATCTATTTAGTTGATCTTGATCTATATTAGACGCACTATCTCCCTTTATCTCTATGCCTATCGTCAGTTCCTTTTGTGTTGAAGTTAAACAAATATCATATTTTAATGTACCAACAGCAGTTGAAATAGAACGATCAATAGAAATAATTTTATAATTATGCTTGTATAAAATATTATTTACACCATTTGTATCGCTTTCAAGGCACATTAATATTGCTAAATTGAGTAGTTCAATTTCTGTATAATATTTTATATCAATCGGACTCATTGAGGATAAAGTAGTCATAAGGATTTCCTCCTGTTATTAATTCAGCTGTAGCATCAATATTTTGGTGAATATTTGTTAATAATCTTGCTAATGTATTGGCACAAGCTCCGTGTGGGAAAATAACCCTTATATTATTAGGGGTGATATCTAACTCCATACTTTTCCCCAAATTACCTACATGAAGATCAACAACTTTTAATGAACAATATTCTTCAGATGACCATTTAGGAATTCCCCAAAGCTTAAATACTTTATTTCCTGAAGAAAGTACATCTACAAGTTTTGAAAGTATAATATCTTTGCGGTAAAATTTGATATTGATTATTCGACCCTTTATTTGCTGTTCATCTAAATTGAAATTAAAAGCTATATTGTCTTCTAAGAATTGAAGTTTATCACGATAGTTACTGAAAATTTCATATACCAGTTGACTATGCTTAGAATAGGATGTTCCCTTAGCAGTAAACTTACCGAAATAAGTAATATCGTCTACAATGAAATCGTCATCTTTTAATGAATCGGTTTTCAATATAGAGATTCGATCTAAAGCTATATTTTCTTTAAATTCAGATTGTTGGAGTATCTTCAACATTTTTGATGCATTGAATTTTCTGATTTTAAGTTTAAGCTTATCTTCATTTGATAAATATGAGGAAACAATATTTTCATCATCATTTAAAATCTCATTATATGAAACACCTATGCCATAAATTGAACCAAACATATTCATTGAATTTATGAAAGAGCTAGGTAGCCAAATATTATCCATAGATTCTTCACGCAGTAGCTCATTGAATACCATATCAGAACTTTTAGCTTTAATTGCAGTGTTAATAGACCAAAAGCGAGTATCCGTAATGTCTATAAATATTTCCCCGAATTTAGAATCCAATATTATCAAATTTAAATCATTGGTTGAACGTATTTTTAAATTCCATTCGCTTTTCGAGGGGCTTTTTTCT
This sequence comes from Lysinibacillus sp. fkY74-1, assembly GCF_053165895.1. Classification (NCBI taxonomy): domain Bacteria; kingdom Bacillati; phylum Bacillota; class Bacilli; order Caryophanales; family Bacillaceae; genus Lysinibacillus; species Lysinibacillus sp. fkY74-1. The sequence goes on from NZ_CP170174.1 coordinate 168,376, forward strand.
AAATTCAATATCCAATCATTTAAAAAAGTAGATATGTTATCATTTTTGTTTTCATCATTTTTAAATAAATGATTTTCTATAAGATATGTTTTAATTAGATTAGTTTCATTTTGAGAAGTCTCTTTAAATTTATCAAAATTTTTATCAAGAATTTCCTCAAACTTTGTTATCATTTCACTTTTTGTAGATACCATGTATTTCACCACCTTTTAAAGTTAATATATTTATTCTTTCCTAAACATCTAGAATCCTTTTCTTCATTCGATGATTAAAAGTATTCGTTAATGTTCCCATAATCCCGATTTTATCAAGTGTTTAATAAAATGTAACGTGATTTAAATTATGAAGATGAAGAAATAAATTATTTGATGTTATTAACGAAATGTATTGAAACTCAGTAGGCCGTTATTTTAATCGTGATAACGATAATTTCAGCCTATTAATAGTACTAAATAGCTCAAAATTCAATATGTTATATATTGGTATTGTGTTACTATTATATTACAAATATTTTTGTGAGGTGTGCCAAAATGATTGATTTCGGTGAACTATTAAATAAATATGATGATGATTTACCTATATTCCCTAAGGAAATTTTCGAATCAAGTATAAGACAATCTAAATTTTCATATCTAAGAGGCGATCAAGAAAAGGTTCTAGAACAATGGTTTTCAAAAAGAAATGAAAAAGATACTGTTATAAAAATGAATACTGGTGGAGGGAAAACTACTGTTGGGTTACTACAGTTACAGTCGTCTATAAATGAAGAACTAGGGCCGGCATTATATTTGTGTTTAAACAATCAATTAATTGAACAAGTCATTAGAGATGCTGTAGATTTAGGTATCAAATGTGTAAAAATAGATGAGAATAATGAGTTACCTCTGGAATTTTTAAATGGAGAGGCGATTTTAGTAACAACTTTTCAAAAATTATTTAACGCAAGATCTATCTTTGGAATTCATGGAGATACATCGAGAGATATTATAGAAATTGGTGCTTTAGTTATAGATGATGCGCATGCAGCGTTAGTTAAGGCTAGAGAAACTTTTACATTGAGTTTTAAGGTTGGAACAGAAAATTATAAGAAACTAATTCCTCTTTTTAAGGATTCATTGATTAAACAAGCTATTGGTTCGGCAGAAGATATACTTGAAGGAAAAGATAGATATGGAATAATGATGATTCCATATTGGTCTTGGCTAGAAAAATTATCTGAGGTAACCAATTTATTAGGTGATTTTGATGATGCAGATATAGAAATGAAATTTAAGTGGGCCTTGGTAAGAGACTATTTGGAATATTGCTTTGTATTAGTATCTGCTAATTCTATTGAAATTGTTCCTAAGTGTCTTCCAATTCATATGATTCCTGGTTATGAGCGAGCAAAAAGAAGAATTTTCATGTCTGCCACTCTAAATGATGATACCGCACTTATAAAAGACTTCGATATAAATTTGAATACTGTTCTAAATCCAATACAATCTGAAACATTTAGTGATGTTGGAGAAAAACTAATTTTATCACCTTTTAATGTAGATAAAAGACTTACTACGAAGATTTGGACAGAAATATTAAGAAACACAAATGGATTTAATATTGTTACTTTGGTTACTTCAGATCCAAAAGCAAAAATCTGGATAGATGCAGGATTTACTAAACCAAAACCAGCGAATATTAATAAAGAAATTGATAAACTTTATACCAGTGTAAATAACCATATGGTTTTATCAAATAGATATGATGGAGTTGATCTATCAGATAATTCTTGTAGGGTTCTTGTATTAGACGGAATGCCTATTTCAACAACGCTACTAGAACGTTTTAATATATTTGCAAGACCAAATTCTAAATCAATGCAAATGAGTCAAGCACAAAAAATTGAACAAGGTTTAGGGAGAGCGGTACGTTCAGTAAATGACTATGCAATAATATTCTTATTAGGAAATGACCTTGTCTCAAAGGTTTCTACAAAAAAATTCCAATCATTTATGTCTCCACAAACTGTAAATCAAATAAATTTGGGGGGACAAATAGTAGATTTAATTAAGAAGTCAGGAAAAGACTCCGTTAAAGCTATTGGTGAAGCAATGATGCAGGTTTTAAATAGGGATTCGAACTGGGTTCAGTTACACAAAAAACAAATCAGTAAATCGGTTAAACCACAAGTAAATAAAGAGCTAATTGAATCAGCTAGATTAGAAAGAGATGCGTTTAATTCTGCTTTATCTAGACAGTATTTAAAGGCAGCAGAAAGTCTAAGAACACAGATTGGAAAATTAAGTAACGGTGATGCTGGTGATGAGGGATGGTTCTTACAATTGGCAGCTTCTTACCTTTATAAAGTTGATAAATCAAAATCAATGGAACTACAATTAGCTGCGCATATAAAGAATCCATATTTACTTAAACCACCGACAGGTATTAGTTATAAAAAACTCACAACTAAGACAACAGTACAGGCTGAAAAAGTTAAAGGATTTTTAAGTAACTTTAGTGAACCTAACGCTGTTATCCTTCATATGTCAGAGGTATTGGGGAATTTAGTTTTTGAACATGATTCATCAACGCTTTTCGAAAAGGCTTTTTCAGATTTAGGCAATAGTTTAGGCTTTGAAGCACATCAGCCGGAGTCCGAATATGGGGTAGGGCCAGATGTTTTATGGAATATTTTTGATGATGAATATTTAATTATTGAAGCAAAAAATGAGGTCAAATTATCTCGAGAATGTATTTATAAGTCTGAGACAGAGCAAATTTCAGAGGCTATGAATTGGTTTGATGACGAGTATAAGGGGAAGTCTGGAGTTCCAATATTAGTTCATCCTTCTAGAAAGCTGCACAAAGAAGCGTACGGACCCTCAAATTTAGTTATTTTAAATGAGAGCAGTTTAATGGAAATAAAGAATAATGTTGAGAGTTTCTTTGCGAAATTAGCAACTAAACCATTAGAACAATGGGATTTAAGAGATCTAACAGTAGAAATAGCAAATCATAGAATTGATAGAAGAAATATAAAAACTTATTTTTTAAATACCCAAGGTTAAGTATGATATAAGTTTTAATAGCATCTTTCTTACAAAATGATAATACTTAATAATAAAAGGGCTCGCATTTTACCAGGTTTTTTGCAAAATACGGGTCTTTTTTTATGATAAATATCAACGTTTATACCACACTTTTAAATTAAACTCTTTGCATTAGTTTAATCTCTTTGAATAGGATTTTTAGTTAGACTTTTTTATAAATGAACAAGACGACATCATATAGATGGATGTCGTCTAAAATAATCATTAAAATGTGCAACATTCTAATAAATTAACTGAGATAACAACTTAAATGAATTAGAAGTTCCTAAGCTTTTCTATTGACATAAAGTTATCGTGTGAAGTAATTAAAATTAAAGGGTAGTTTAGTTGAGCAAAAAGGCAATCTTTTTATCGGCTTCTTTTCCACTATAAAGGTGTCGTAACTTTTTAAGATATGACGCCAAAAATAGAAAAAAGCATACATGAAAAAATAGGACTCTTTTTTAGAGAAATTATGACTAAATCTACTTCATATTCTATATTTTATTTCTTCAAAAAATCTTCTGTTCTCAACATTAACAGTGAAGGAACCTCAGGATTGTTTAACCTTAGAAAGAAATATCCGACACCTGCTAAACCAGTCATAAGCCCTGGTATTTGATTAGTTATTGTTCTACGAAACCGAGTAGAGAAGTACATCTCTTCAATTACATTCCCAACATCTAAAGCAAGTTTATAATTTTCTATATATTTCTCCCCTAGTACTTGATAACCATAAAGGAGAGATTCAGCATTGCCAGCAAGTCCATGACAAAGACAAGGGTTTTCAGTGCCTGAATAAAGTAACATATTGACTGTTTTTTTTGTTGTTTCAAGTGCCGTAACTGCTTCAGTTTTATATACTTTATTTTTTAGTATCTCGTATGCACGTAACCGTGAGAAGGCAATACCTGGCGCCCCATGACACCAAAAAGAAGAAAACGATTTTTGAGAGTTTTCACCTTTGGCTTGAATTGGTTCTTTACGAAAATCAGGCCAATTACCTGTATTGGCATCAAACCAAAAACGTTCATAATCAAAAGCCTTTTCAGCTGCTTCTAGGTACTTTAAATCACCTGTCATTTGAAATAATTCAAGTAACGCGTATCCTACTCCAGCAGTTCCATGGGAAAACCCCGTTAAATTTTGATGATTAGAAAATTTAATTGACTTCCATGAATATCCATAATCGTCTTTCTCTGCACTGTTAAGTAGTTCGTCACCTAAGCATACTGCAAAATTCAATAACGATTTATCATAGTGAAGTTCTTGTATAATACGTATTGCAGCGATAGCTCCTGCCCTGCCCGATATAATATCAAATTTATTTCTTTTTTGTTGTTCTTTCATAAGGTGTTTGAGTAACTTCACAGCATCAAGTATTAATTCTTCTTGCTCGAACATCTTTCCTATACGTACCGCAGCAAATGCAACTCCCACCAAACCAGTATAAAGTCCTAAACGATTATCACAGGAAATATTATCACAATAGGAAAGCGCCTGTCGAATCGCTCCTATTGCTGTGCTACGCGTTTTACTATCACCTGTAGCCATATATAATTCAGCCATAAATAAAGCTATTCCACTAGTGCCCGAGTAAAGTTCAGGACTAAGTGATCTATATCTCATGTCAGAGTTCTTCATAAGGGAGGTTTCATCTTCAGCTCCTACCCAATTACAACACTCTTTGTACCATACAGCATCTTGGGATAAGCGCCAACCAATTTCATTAGCTGTTTTTAGAAACATTCCTTCACTAAAATCCTTATGACATTCTGTGGATACGTCATTAAAGAATTTTAGCGGCTTTCCGGGGATATTAAAGTCATAAATATCCCTGGAATCAGCGTTTAAGAATGGCTTTTTGAGACTGATTCCTTCTACTGCAAAGTGCTCTTCTACTACCTGTAAACGTTCATCAATCGATTCTTTCCTTTGTTCATAAGCAAGCAGCATACCCTCTGCTAAAAGTTTACATCTGTGAACACCAAAGCTTTTTCCCTTACTAGGCTCCTCTGCTAAACCAAGACCTGGAGCGAGCAATTTGGTTAATGCGGGAACTCCTTTTTTTAAATAAATTGAAATTTTAGGATAAATTTCACATAATATATTAGACACATCTTTATAATGGCTTTTTTGGATGTATAGTACAGCTGCATCACAACGATTGTAATGAGCCGGATCGTTGAGTACCTTAAGTTTAAATGGAAGTTTAGCTTGATTTAATATTAAAGTTAACTTTCTCATTAAGATTATAGCGCCTTCTGGTTTAATGTTCCAATATATTCTAACTAAATTTTGGGATTCATCTTCAGGTAGGGGGATGTTGCTTTTGGCTAGATAAAATCCCGTTGTTAAGCCTAAAAATTCTTTTGGAAACTTTAGACTTAATCTTTTATTTGATGGTAAACCATTAAGTTTGGGAAATAGACAATCTTCGGGATTCACCCATAATTTAAGATCACCTTTACGTATTACCATTTTATCTCGCTCACTATCAAGTAACTCCCATCCATCCTCCAAATAGCCCTTACCAAAATTAGCTGAAGACAATTCATTTATAAATGTTGTTGCGTGATTAACTCGAATATCTTTATTCTCTTCTCTATTAAGTATTGCAAAACCTTTGCAATAAAATTCTTTATATAATTGTGATCTCAACATAAAGAGAAGATAGTTGCGCGCATCTTGATGAGTGAAATTATGTGACACATCTGGTGGTAATTGAGGTGATGATTTACTGAACCATGAATATGTTGTTGGTGAGTGAAAGATAGTAGATTTAATAACTGCAGCAATTTGTTCATGATAACGGTTCATTCTATCATCTCCTATAATGAAATTCCTAGTAAATGTTTAATAGCTTCCCGTGGTCTCTGAATCATATTTTGGCTAAGTTGTAAAGAAAAAATAACGTTTCCAGTAAGCTGTTTTGACATCTGCATTTGTTCAAAGGTCGTCTTCAATAATCTAGCTGATGCATATTTAACGGCACGAAGAAGTAATTCACTTGAAGTAATCGAATCTAGCTCCATACGCTGAAAATAAGATTCCCAAAAAGATCGGATCGCTGGTTGCAATTTACTCAACGGATATGGAGCCATTACAGGAACTTTTTCTGATAAAGTCTCACTTGTAATTGGAATAGACAAGAGCCAAAAAAACAAATAATCAATAAAAACAGACCCAATATCCCAGCATGGATCTCCTAATCCTGCAAGTTCCCAATCAATAATTTTTAGCCCTTTGTCCTTTCCTTGAGCTAATTTGTAAGGAACCATACAATTTTCCCATTTAATATCGAAATTTATAAGCGTGTCTGTTCTCCATTCCTGTTTAAGACTTGTTAACTGTTCACAGAATTCCGGGAACTGCTGGATAATTTTAATAATCTGGATATTTGGCTTACTGATGTCCTGAAATATTCTAAGAGTAGGACAATGGATAGAAAAAACTGGGGGTGGCTCATGTTTAAAAATACCAATATCCTTATCATTATTTATCTTCGGAGTTAGACGATGTAGTGTACCTAATGCATTCCCCATTTCTGCAGCAAGAGAAGTAGAAAAACGCAAAAGACGAGTATGATACTCTCGTAAATTTTGCGCTTCTTTTAGACACTCTGTGATAAGAATATGTCTCTCAGAATCATATCCATAAAAATGAGGTAGGTAGCGTGTAAACCCATCATTCCCTTTATCTGTAAGGAAAAATTCGTACATCGCTGCCTCCCGACTAACCGTTGTTTTTTTATTTGGAGTAACACCTTGTTTAAGGAAATAACACGGTCCTTCTTTACTAATAATCTTAAAGTTATGATTTCGTCGCGATACATCGACAATAGTCAGTCCCCCATTGACAATAGACTTCTCTTTAATAAGCTTTTGCTCTAATAGGAACTTAATAACTTCTTGGTGCTCAGTATTTTGATGACCATCCTTGAAATGATTCTTAATTTTGTTCATTAATACAGCTCCTATGCTTAAGTACAATGGTCTGTGTGTATAGTTATGCCCATGTTTTTAGGTTTTATTACTTCCCTAGCTATTATTTCAGATGTGTTGGTATTATTCAAAAAACTATTCATAATTCCCCCTTTTAGGAAATCTAATTGAGCTTGTAGTGGCGTGAGACGCGCATGGCGTATTTTAGAGTCATTTTTAACCCAGACCAATGACCCTCCTAAAGGATTATGATCAGTCTTGAGTGATTGACTATAGATAATATCATCTGTTGGAATTTCTAGAAATTCATTTAATTCTAGAGTAAGATACAAACGCCAATACTCTGCACAATCACTCTGACCTAAAAATCCAACCAGCGTTTTTACATCTGGGGGAAGACTTTTATTACCTACCAACTCTTCAATTAATTCATCAGGTTGTGGTTGAAAATTTTTACCTTTTTCCATTACCCATCCTCCTTAAGACTAATAGTAATACCGTATTAGTTTATCTCTCACCTTTATATTTATACATAGAATAAACCTTTCATAAAAAACGCCTTGCTTTATGTGGAAAGGTATTATTCATAAATGGACTTCTTTTTTTGAAGAAAACTTTCTACCACTTATTCAAGACGATATAAACAATGGTGTTGATTTACTAAACCACATTTTTTTGGTAGAGAATGAGAAATATCAGGAATTCCTGGATCAGCAAGAATGATTCAGGCTTATAAAGATTTATATGATGATCATTTAAAAAAGGAAGTTGATGTGGACCAACGGGGGGAATATAGACTTAGAGATCCCTGGAGTTAATATCAATTTGTTAGGCACTCAAAAGACCCCTCTATGTAGATGGGGTCTTTTTAGAAGCGGTATCTCCATTTTATAAATATACCTAGACAAAGTAATATCCAGATAAAAAAGTAAGGTTGAATAAGAACATTCCAAGTTATTGTTATAATACGATAAATACTATCGAAAAAAATTGTCATATACACTTCTATTTATTCTGTAATTCTGCAATTAGGTCTATTCCTTTAGCAGAGATATTAAATGTATAACCACCAGTAGGGGTACTAATAATATTGCATATATATCCTTTATCTATTAGAGATGCAAATTTTTCTTTGAATTCTATAGGATCAAATGCATTTTTTCTTTCATAATGCAAAAGTAATAGAAGGTCTTGCTCATCCCTTGTTAAATCCATCAAAACAACTCCCTTGAAATATGTATTTATTTTCTAATTACATTGTTTTATTTTAACCTATTTGGTAGAATATTACAACTTAATTAATTGACGGGAAGAACCCGCTTCAAAATACCAATTGTCATGGTTTATTTCAATGACTTCTATTGGCATTTTGAAGCGGGTTTTTGTATTGGATAGGAGAAGTGAAATAAGACCTTATAGAAAATTTTATTAAAAAGGAGAATGAATAAATATGAAAAAATATAGGGGTTCATCGATGGGACAAAAAGAGGAATCATGTCAGGATCTCGAAGGGCATTGGACATTCGCACATATTAAAGAATTAGAATGGGAAAATGCCCCCTTTAAAACAAAAAAGAAAGCAATTGCTGCGGGTAAAGACGTACTTCCATGTGGCTTTTTAATAGGGCAGTTAAAGAGAAAAGATAACAACTTGGAATACGAAATTGTGAATCTAGAGAAGTTAACGTTTAGTTGAAAATGAATATAAGAAGAGCTCTTAAAACTAAGAAATGAATTGGAGAGCAGGAAAAAGGAAGGATGAGTCCAATGTCAATATTAACTATTGTGTTGAGTGTGTTGTATCAATACATAAGATTGCAATTTAACATGGCCATTAACATGAAAAATGCTAGAAAAGAAAACATATTCCTGTTAATTGGCCAATTACTATTATTACTATCAGCAGGTATTTATATATGGGTACCGCTCCAGTTAAATTTTTATATCCCATTTTTAATGATGAGCATTTTCTTAGTAGAGTTTGTAAAGCCCTGGTTATTGAATGAACACTTTATTAGCAAAATAGTTATAGCTTTACTAGTAATAGCTACCTTCATCCCCTTTGTAAAAGGAATAGCCTTGATTTTTTTAATGCTCTATCTGATTTATGGGGGATATAAATACGGTGAATTTAAAGATCGATCAGCTGTATTAATCATGTCACTCTCAGTATTTTTAACAATTGCAACAAACATAGATACATTTATTTGGAGCGGTGCGACAATCTATTTTGTGCTAAACCATATTAAGCACACAGCGCAGCTTTTAAGCATGATGAGAAATGCTAGTGAGAATGTCATTACTGATACCCTTACAGGCCTTTATAATCGACGCTGGCTATTTAAAAAGGCAGAACAATTAGTACAGCAGCAAGAAATAGGAATTCTCTTTTGTGACATCGATAATTTTAAAAAATTGAATGATGAAAACGGCCATGAGCATGGTGATCTTGTATTACAGCAAACAGGGGAAGTTATCCGAAGAATTTTAAATGGTTACGGTTTTGGGGTTAGGTACGGTGGAGAAGAGTTGATTGGATTAGTGACTAACACAATGTTCACTGAACGCCTTGCAGAAAAAATCTTGGAAGCAGTCCGAAAAGAAATAAACATCACTATGTCAATTGGTATTGCAGTAGGGCAAGATTCAGTCGAAGGGCTATTAAAGATCGCTGACGAACGTATGTACATTTCTAAAAACACTGGAAAAAATAAAATAACGATACAAGATGAAGAAGAAGCTTCATTAGACTGAAAAAGCCCTTGCACTAAGGGCTTTTTCGTTGAAGTGGCTTGTAACAGTATATCTCGATTAATATACGAAACGTTAAACAGACTTGCTATCAAAATGAGATTTGAAGAGAATGTCGCATTTTTGAAATGTTACCTACCCTAATGGCAAAGATAGAACTTTCGATGTAATTACGGTATATTAGTAGCGTTTTTATACAAAAGCATTAAAACATGCTTAGATAGAACTTGAAAATAGACAGAAAAGAGGATGAGATATGAACTGGAAACGAATACTCGCAATCAGTTTATTAACACTATCATTAGCTGCTTGTGAGGATGATCAAACTAATCCTAAGAAAGAGCAATCTATTATTTATGAAGTTAACGAGCAAATGATGGCAAAATCAGATAGTGGAGTCGTTGAAGAAGCACCTGTATTAGAATCTAATCAGGATAAAGTTAAGTTTTTATGGGCATCTGACGGTGATACGGCGGTATTCGAAAGAATGTACAATAGCAAGGGGACTATCGGGGAGCAAATTAAAGTTCGTTTTTTACTTATCGATAGTGCTGAGATGAAAGATAAGAAAACTGGAAAACCTCAACCTTTTGCTTAAGCAGCAAAGGCACGAACTACAAAACTTCTACAGTCTGCAAAAGAGATAGTAATAGAAACTGATGAAGGGGATTATTACGATAAGTACCAGCGATTGTTGGCCTATGTGTTTGTGGACGGTGTATCTGTACAAGAAATCCTTTTAGAAGAGGGATTAGCAGAGGTAAAACATGTGTTCCCTCCAAATATTCGTTACCTAGATCAATTTAAAGAAGCAGAGAAAATTGCAATTAATGAGGGTGTTGGATTGTGGGAATGAAAGTAATTACGGACATTAATATTTTAAGGTCAACGGATTTAAGCTCGGTAAATGCAATACAGTACTTAGGGCTAGTATATACAAGAATAACTATGGTAGGAGAACCAAAGACAACGTTTCTTTTCTATAACGAGACGGAACGTCATTTGATTAAAATTAAAAGTAATGATTATTTACTAGCTTCATACGTTATTCTTCATAAGGTTTCAGACATATAAGACTACATAAAAGCCCTTTTAGGGTGAGTAATTATCTGAAAAAGAGAAGGAAGTAAGGAGATGAATCGTGATGGCTCTTGAACAATTTAGTCTTTTTGATGAAGAAATATTCAACCAACCCACTACAAAAAGTAACAAAAAATCGAGACCTATACCAGAACATGAGGCAAACTTATTGAATAATCATGTACTACTACCTTTACTACAAGAGAATGGAATAAAAAATGAAGAACTAAAAGTATATGTACGTGATGTTAATAAATCTTGGATGGTAATTGAAGCTGCCACAAAGGATATATGTGTTACTATGACTGTTTGGAATAATGGTAATAAAGATTATATCCATTATAAGTCCAATATCATTACAGAAGCATACGTAAAACAGTATTTTACAAACCGGACTAAGCCTTCACAAATTTACTATTTAGAAAAGATGTTAGAACGAAATACTATTAAATTTCTTAGTTAATAATGTTAATATTCTTACTGTTACGAAAACTATTAAGTCTTGGGCAATCGGTGAATTTTTGTAGTGTCCAGTGCATGAAGAAAGAAGCAGCGTGTCCATTTTAAAATATCACTAAATGGAAAGGATGTACATACATGAAGATTGTTGTATCAAAAAAGCTATATTATTAGCGTGAAAAAACATGGTATGTGACGCAATTGAAAAAGAAATAAGAAGGAGCAGAATCAATGAAAAAGGATTTTTTTGATGCACTAGAAGAAGTTTATACTAAAGGTGGTATTGGGAATACGCTTTTGTGCCAATTTTATGAAAATCGTATAGCTGGTGGAAGCGAAAGCCAATTTGCAAAGCTTGCTGTATATTTGGAGTGGAAATACGGAATCACATGTACAAAGCAAGTAAAAACAGAGCACATATATGAACTTTTAGAGCTTTTAAAGGAAAATGGTTTTAAGGATACAACTCTTAAAGGCTATATATCAGCTTTTAGACAAGTTTATAAGTGGAATAAACACTTGTTTTCGGAGATTTTTGAGATACCAACAAATACAGGATTTACAAAATGGGCAGAAAAAGAAACACCTATTGAATGATGAAAGTAGCAGAGACGAGGATTCGAAAAAGCCTGAAGCAATACATGGTTAAGTAATTAGAACAATCTAAGAGTCTTTCATACTTATCCCTCTTATACAGTGATATAATTGAATCTATAAAGTCCTCTAATTAGAGGGCTTTTTTATAAAGAGAGGGGACAAACAATGAACACCTTTCCGTCAAAGAATAAAGTGTTATTTAAAATATATATCAAGTCGTACACACTTCTTATGCTATTAGTGTGTAGTGCAGTAGGTGCTTATTTTTTAAAACTTTCAAATAAAACAGATGTTTTTTATATAGTCTTTATATTGGGATTGGTTTTTCTTCATAAATTAATAAATAGAGCAATGGTTTTACTTATCAGTTTTAATCAAGTAAAGAAAGCTATTTTGATGCGAGAAGCATCCTATAAAGAGTTAACTTCTAAAGAGTGTTTATTCAATTCTATATTTTTAACACCTGTAACAGTTATTATGTCAATTGCTATTTACAATTCAAATAATTTAATCATACAAGTAATTATCTTCTTTATCATACTCATTTTCCTGGTCATTGGAGAAACAGCAAAATATCGTTTTACATTGTATAAGAACTGGTATGATCAAAACTTAATATAGTTATAGGAAATGAAAGACAACATTGGATGATTAGGTTTACTTTCTTAAACTTTTAACCTCAATTCGAAGGTTAGAGATAGTTTAAACACCTATGTAAGTGTTCAAACTATCCATTCAAAAATTGGACTAGTCTGCTCGTTTACATAGGGTGTTTTACTTTTGTAAAGAAAAAGTATATGGCTTTATATTTCTAAAAGAAGATATACACTTGGCATTATTAGAACGCGCAGCATACTATTCATATACTGATGGATCCTTTGACTTTGGGTTTTGAAGACTACTTTGGCTGAACAAATTAGAAATAAAAGCTTGCAGTTTTTCTGTTTATAATCATCCGGTGGAATATATATATTCTATTGAGCCAGCACAATTCAAAATTCAGGTGTTGTTGGCCAATTCGTAAAAGTACCAGGATTAACCGAAGCAGTTAAAGTAACGATAACAGAGAATGATGAGAGTATGGCCTTTATACCAGTATCTGATGAATTTGGAACAATTAGTGGTGCAGTCTTCCCAGCCTTGTATAACAAAATTAAACGGTTAAATAGTTGAGGGTAATATAAACTTGTTGATGGAAAAAATCGAACCCAAAAACAATAGAAAACCAGTTTAACTATATTTTCAAACAATGATTGGAAAAACCTATATATTTCTATTACAAATATTATTCTGTAATATATACTTTATTTAGGAGGTGAGTCATATGGAATTCAATAAAATTCCTGTTGTTTTAAAACGGTATTCTTTCGAAGAAAAAATGAGAATATGCACAGAGCATTCAAGAAAGCTTGTAGATATAAAAGGGTTAAATTTTGTAGAAGATAAAAACGGAAAAGCATTACCATGGGAATTAGAAACTTTTGCTTTATTTGCAGTTTTATCAACAAATGAATACGATAATAGAACTTTTAGTAGTAAGAAATCCCATAAACAATTTATCGATATAATAAATGCTATAAAAGGATACATACCTACTACGTTTGAATTAAGTAATAACCAATTTTTTGACAATTTTATAATAGTAGCTGGTTTAACACAGTTCCACCCACAAGAATCTTTTATTTTAAAATATCACAGATACAATTACTTTTTTAACTTTAAAAATGATACGGTGGATATGTCGTCTGAATTTAATGAAAAATTTGGTTCTACTTATAATGACTTTGTTGAATTTGGGTGGTTAACTAATGCTTTGTATTCTAAAGACATTCCGCATGATGATGTAGTTAATAAAATAATTAAATATTTATTTTTGAAGTACTCGCATGTTTTAAGAAAACTTGTAATTGAAAGAGAAAACCTAATTCATTTACAACAAGGGGTTTCTACAAATATAGATGAGTATTTGTACTGTTTTAAGTATTTTTGCCAATTTCCCTTCGTCAAATATGATGAAGATTTCTTTCTGCCTCTTCCTCATTTACTATTCCAATCTGTTACAGCGTCTTTATTATTCCGCTTAACTGAAGACAATAAAAGAATTCGTGATATTTTCGGAAAAGAAGTTTTAGAAAGTTACTTATTTGAAATTACTGAGACTTCATTTAAATATGAAGAAATCAAACAAGAATTCATTTATAAAGGGCAAAAGGGTGAGGAACGGACTCTAGATTTAATGATAAAAAATAATAATCAATGTTTACTAATTGATATAAAGAGTATGGCTCCTAGTATTACCATACGGAGTCTAAAAACAAACGCAATAGATACAACACTATCAAGATTAATAGTTCAATTGGTGTCTTTATACAAGCATATCAAAAGTAAATTTGCTCAAGAATATTCTCCTTTTAAAAGTAATAATGAATTCGAAAAAGAAAATATTTTTGGGTTTATTGTTTTACTTGAAGACTCTTATATTAGTAGAGAAATAATTCACCTAGGAGCTGCCAAAAAATTAAAAATTGAAACTGAAAGTGATGAATACAAATGGATGTGCTCTAATTTGCGTATTGTTAGTCTTTATGATTATGAAAGTATTGTTTTATTTAATGATAATATCTTTGACCACTTGACTTTTAGTAGAGATAAACAGTCAACTTGGTTTAACTTTGGTATCGTTCAATATGAGATATACTCTAATAAAGAAATGAATTCCAAAGTGGTAGAAAGTCAAAATAGCTTACTAGAATTATACCAAAAATTCCAAGATGAACTAGCTAAACTAAATATAATTTAAAAATAATAAGCTAATTGTGAATGGTATTTGGTATAACAATTATTAAATATAAGCAGTAATAATAATGGTTAAATTATTTACATTAACGTTAATCTATTAGGATAATCAATGGTCATTTAACCATTAATAATTATTGGTACAGCTGAAAAGGGATTAATGGATTATCGTTATGAAATTCAATGAATAGACATATTTTATGAATATGGATAAGAGATATAATACTAAAAAAGACAAGTGTTACTCCAACTAAACAGTACGGGAGCGCATTTTTCAAAGCATGTAAACGATGAATGAGGTGTAATATGCCCATAAATCGAATTACGTGCTTTTTTCATTGTTAGGAGGATTTACTATGAAAGAAAAAATGCTACAAATGCTGAAGGAAGCGAAGGGGGAGATCCTTATAAAGGCCGATGGCCAGGTACTCATAAAAGTCGTTGGAGAGGAACATTTATTAGAGAAAATGCAGCTGTAGATGGAGCAAAAATGACATGATAAAACACTCATGAAACTCTCCACATATTATACACACACATTACATACACAGTAAGAATAAGTATATATCCACACACCTCGATAGACCACATACAACAAACATTGCACCCATGTTCTACTCTTCCGAGCCATATTCATCCCTGATGCTGGAATGTCAAACGCTTGAAAAACACATCACGCCTCCCATCTTCCTTACCCTGCGGTATCAATTTCACGAACCTTCTAACTTATCACCCGAAGGGTAGCGCATCGCTATTGCTCACGCAAGCGCGTCAGCCTCCCACCCACACAACAAAAAGAAGCGACAGATTTACGACGCCTGTTATTGTTCCTGTGTACGGGAGGATATGACCCGAACAGACCGCAGGATAAGGAGGGAGAAAACAGACAAGCGGAACGGGGGTAAGCAAGACAACGGGGGGCGAGCGTTCAACATGCCGTTGGCATATGGTCTATCGAGGTGTATGTTTTTGTGTGTTCTTATGTTGGTAGCATGTTTTACTATTCTTTCCCCTTTTCTTTTAGTAGTTGAATTCTTTTACACATCTATATTGTCAGTTACTTAATTAATAAGATGAATTTCTATTTACCTTTTCTTTCATATATAAGATACTACATATAGAACGAATGTTTGCGAAGGAGAGATAGTATAGTATGGATACTTTTAAACGTATCGGTTTTAGTGTTGGTGATACAGTTAAACTTCTGTGGCTGCATCGTTCCTCTGAAACCAAGGTTAATCCTAAAGAACTTCATGATATATATGTGAACCTATTTCCTGGCCGTGATATTGCTTATGATTATGTAGCTAGAATAGCAAAGAAACTTGAACACGATGGCTATTTACAATTAACTCAAGTTCAACATAAGAAATATTACTCCATTACCACTGCAGGCAAAGAATACTTGCAGAGATACGAAGAACTTTATTACAACAAATTTGTTGAGATACTTAAAGTGATTGATCGTATTTATTATTACCTTACTAAAGATGGTCAAAAACCAGTATCTCCTGAATATCCACTACAACAAGAATTTCGTACTTACTTTTCTAAATTAATTTCTGTTAAAGACATGACCCGTTTTATGATTTTCAATTTAGGGAGTAATAGAACTGAGTTTTATGCTGCTGAAGTTAATGAACAACTTAATGAGCTCTTTGGATGGTCGCCATCGAATGGTTATCTTTATGAAATCACACGTGAAATGGAAGCAGAAGGAACTATCAGCGGTCGCTGGAAAGAACCAGAGAAAAGAACTGTTCGTTTAATCCAAGTAACTGATGAAGGAGAAGTATTTGCAAAACAGATTGCCTCCAACTTAAGGGAACAAGTAATTAACATTAGGAAGTACTTAAGATCATTTGTAGATTTTTTGATTAAATGACAAAGTACAACTATATAAAAAGTTTTTTCTGCAAATACAATAATTTACTCTTCAAGTAACAATTAAACATATTTAATATTGATATGAAAATTAAGATAGTTTATAATAATTACATATCTAATATCTCAAAATATTCCCCCAACCATACGGTATAGGGGCCTTGAAAGCACTTTTGAAGTGTTCAAACTTATCTCTTAAATGGGGTAGTCTGTTCATTTATCAAAAGTGCTTTTTTTTGAGTAAATTGATAAATAAAATTTAAGGATGGTATTACCATGAAAACTAAAATCTCAGTAAAAAGTAAATCGCCTACGCATTCAACATCAATTGAGTTGTATCGTAAAAAGAAAGCGAAAAAAAAAGCAAAGGTTAAATTTGAGCTATCGTCTGAAATTAAAAAACATGACATTAGTTGGGGGATGGTTTTTAAATGTGGATTTTTCGCATTTACAATAGGGTTTTTATTCGCCTTACTACTCCTTCTAACTTTGGTTTTTGGCTATAAATTCTAACCAGTTAAAAAGCTCTTTCCTAGCTATAGGGAAGAGCTTTTTTATTTCCTCAAATGGCCAGATAAGTAATTAGATTACTTTATAACTAATCATTATAAGTATAAAATAACATACTTTAGAAATATTGCTAAAACTTTTACTAATGATATATAATTATCTATAGTAGACATTCTATTTTTTGTCACTGTTAGATGAATTACAAACATATGATAAAATTTAATTAATGAAAAGTTGGAAGAACCACTTTCGCATTATATAGCGGAGGTGGTTCTTTTTTTATTTTTATTTTGAAATTTTATTCAATAGGAGGATGAAAAGTGGCTTTTGCTACCACACAATTTGAAATTAATAGAAACTTGGTCATTAAAAGTATTAACAGCAAAACGTCATTTACTTTAATATATGTAAAAATTAAAAGTTCAAAATGGCATGAAGAGGAAAATAATAATAATCGTTTGAACTCTCTAGAAGTTACATTTAGGACTCTCAATTCTAATGTAGAGTACTATAGGGTATTCGAGGGTGAGTTTGTATTGATTATCGTTAATCCCCTTGAAACTCAAGAAGTAATTGATCACTTAAAATTAAATTTAAATCTACAAGTTCAATCATTACGAGTTGAAGACCGTAATTTACCTGCAGTACATTATTTGAGGCAAGTTTCAAATCAAATTGAAACCAATAATGCGATTCATAATCATATCTTAAAGTATGGTTTAAATATAAATGAATTCTCTACTGTGTTTCAACCAATTTTGCATAAAAACAAGCAACTATCCTTTGAAGCTTTGGCCAGATGGACATCAAAGGACTTAGGTGTAGTAACACCCACTGACTTT
The DNA here is from genome assembly GCF_053165895.1 of Lysinibacillus sp. fkY74-1. Classification (NCBI taxonomy): domain Bacteria; kingdom Bacillati; phylum Bacillota; class Bacilli; order Caryophanales; family Bacillaceae; genus Lysinibacillus; species Lysinibacillus sp. fkY74-1. Next base: position 186,307 of record NZ_CP170174.1, read on the forward strand.
ATTCCTCTTTTAGATAAAGAAGGATTATTGATTATCTTAACCAAGAAGATCATCAATGAAGCAGTGGACCTTTTAAACAGATATAAGGAAATTGTTTATATAACAATTAATTTAACTGCCTCATTAGTTAAAGATATTACTTGGTTATTGGATTTTCTTGAAAACCTCAATTTGCAAGATAATAGAAGAATTGCATTTGAATTAACGGAAGATTCACTGGTGGGTATTGAGGTGAGAGATAATTTAAAACGGATACGAAATCGTGGACATTTGCTGTTCATAGATGATTTCGGAACTGGATATTCAAATTTTCAGTATCTCGCAACATTCGAGTTCGATGGTGTGAAACTAGATCGTATATTTATGGGTGAACAAACAAATAAGAAGATAATTATCCTTCTTTCGAAATTTATCAAAGCTCTCGACTTGAAGTTCATTATCGAAGGAGTAGAACGGTATGAACAATTTAGCTTTTTATTAGAAACAAAGTATGATGCAATCCAAGGGTATTATATTTCTCACCCACTTAGTAAGAATGATTTGATTAAATTCATAACTGATATGAAGTTTGATTGTCTTAATAAAATATAGCTATAGTCATTAAAATTAACGTTTTTAATTAACTATGTTTTAATAATTTAACTTTAATTATTTTTATTTTTTAACTCCAACCATACGGTAAGAGTTTAGATTTTATAAAACGCTATTTGTGCGATACGGTAGGCCTTTTTGCCAATCCAGACACACAAAAGGCGTTTTTTTTGTGTATATGAAGTATTAGGTTTTTGACTAATTAACTTATAACGAGAAAATGGAAGTAATCAAAAAAGAAAGGATGGAAAATGAATGAAATTTTTAGAAAAAAACACCAAAGTAATCGTTCGTTCAAGAATCTCAAAAAAAGAACTAATAAGACCTATTGCAGACTATGTTGACGGTAACCTTTATAATAGTTTAGCCGAATATATAGAGTTAAGCATAAGGGATTTGAAAAGGAGGGGATTCTTTTATACTTATAACGAAATTATACTTAACCCAGATATATTTACATTATTTATTGAGCAATTAGTTCATCCAGAATACAAGATTTCCTATGAAGAAATAAATAAACCTGTATGGATTATTAAATCTTTTAAGAAGGGAACTCCTCTTTTTTTAGTATTAGAAGGCAAAAAAATTAATAATCCTACACTAGTATTTTTAAATCAAATCTTGAGTACCTACGGTTATATAAATAAAAGACCTAAATATGAAGCTAAATCAATCAAAAAAAAACTTACTCACTAACAATTGAAATTAGACGTTACTATTCCAAAACATATAAATTCAATGTAAGATAAAAATATAAACTTTGCGAAGCACGCAAGTTATCTATTATAGGTAACTTGCGTGCTTTTTTTGTTAAGGAGATGAATTTATGAAAAAACTCACACTAATAGTTTTATCTGCACTCATTTTATCCAGTTGTAAAACACCAAATTACGGTTCAGAAGAGGAGATTAATCATGTTATCGAAAAGTCAACTGACACAGAAATTGCAACTTATAATGGGTATGTCGTGGAAGTTACCGAAGACAATATTATTAGAGTTAAAGTGCCAAAAAGAGATGATATGATACAAAAAGGTTGGGCTATTAATGAAGACGGGATTGTAAAAATTGCATTAGCGTCGATTAAACTTCCAACAGATAATCTCCCATTATCACATGAAACAAATGCAACCTTAAAAAAATTGATATTAGATAAAGAAATTACCCTAGATATCCTTGAAGAAACAGCAACTTCGGATTCAGAAAATAGTAATCCTTTGAACGAAACACAAGGATATATTCACTTAAAAAATTCAAATGTCTCCATTCAAGAAGTTCTTTTAAAAAATGGTTTAGCTATAATTGACCAAAGCTCTCCATCTGTAAAGAGTTATATGTCAAAATTAGAGAACTTACAGACTTTAGCACGAAATAAATCATTAGGTGTTTGGGCAATTGATGGCTTTGTAAACCTCAATAACACATTAGAGGGGCATTTTACAGATGTACTTGATGTAAATGAAGAGGAAATTAAGTCCATAATTAAAGACATTAAAGTTAATGGATCAGATTTTGAGAAGTTTTTAATTAAATAAACTACCCTTAATCTTGGATACAAATAACATAGGAACAAATTTTCTGCTTTGACAACACACTTAGTAATTCGTAGATTATTAATAGATACTAATAAAGGAAATGATTAACTATGGATAAAAAATCAGTTGTAAAGATGGAAGATCTATACCCAGTGGGTAATCTTCAAATAACAAAGGCAAAATCATTTTTAAATATTCCCAAGAACGATTACGCAATATTTCTGAAAAAAAATTTATCACACCATTTCTTGGATTTTAAATTACTAAATGGCATTAAAGAAGTTGAAGTTGATTTCCATGCATTAGAAAGATGGAACCAAAGAGTAGGTCCAATAATTACTGATGAAGTACTTACTAATATATTTAGAGTTGCCATCTTAATAAATCCAGATCGTATATTAGTATTGGAACGAGGGTTGGCCATTTTAGATAATGAGATAGTATTTTCCTTTGAAGTTAAGGATTCGCTATTAACGGTGACTACCTTCTTTGGAAGAATTTCTTTAAATCCTGTACTTTTAAATGTGGACACATTAAGAAAGTACAATTTACATTCTCAGGAAGAGATAAATTTAGTTATTGATGATAAAGTTATTGAACAACAAGAACTTCCATTTGCACCGTCCTCAGTCATAGAATTTATGGATTCAAATAATTTGCCGAACCTTCTTTTTTATTTCCAAGGTTTAGATAATAATGGCGGTAAACGGAATTTTTATTATCATTTAATTAGAAACACAGAGATTCTTGATATCAAAGGACATAAGGATTCAGTTAACGAGCAGACAGAGAATATAGGTGAGTGGCTTGTAAAACATATCGATCTCTCACATCCTAAGCGCTTTAATTTAACTGAAATACAACTTCATGTACTCGGGCTTTTAGGTAATAACAAATTCATATTGAATTACATGTCACATAAGGATCCAGATCGGCTCAATAAATTACATGATACACATTCACGCACAGCCATTAGGCGTTTTGCTGGAAATAAAGGCTGGAATTATTTACAGAATAATAAAAAATAACGCTTATACTTAAGAACTTAAATTACTATAGACATATCCTATTGAAGTGAAATGATGAAAGTGAAGTAAAGAACTTTAGACATTAATATAAATACAAGATATTATAGTAATCAAAACTAAAAATGTTATGCGTTATTTGTACAAAAAACATTAGATAAATACTATTGCAAGGTGAAAATAATCACTAACATTTTCTTTGTAAATTACGGAAAATTCGACATTTAAAGCAACATTCGTTTTTTTGAAAAACCTAGGTGGCGCTAGGGTTTAGCTTGAATATAGCTTTAAAAAATAAACAATTCTGAATTATCTAGTCCTTTTGCATTTAGGCCTATAATAATGTAGAATAAAAATGACCTTACATTAACAAAATATAACAATACTTAAAAAACATAATTTGTAAAAGGATGGATGATTCTTAATGGGCCGCCAAATAAAATACGAATTTCTGCGTATAATAGATCGAATAGAAGAAGAGAATATATTACTCATAATTGCAAATATAAGAGAGGTCTCAAGAGATTCGAAAACTGGACAAGTAAATGTGTTATCACGTCATTCTCATTCTGCAGAATATCCGTTAAATAATATCCCTAGACACATCCAGATTTTAGATGCCATGGAACCAACACAAATAAGCCCTCAGGAATTTGAACAACTCACAAAAATATATAAAAATGACATAGATAGTTTTTTACTATATAAACCTAAATTTTAACTATCTATACTAAATTCATTGCAGGGTTATTTGTGAGATAAGAAATTAATATAGAACAAATAGGACTTATAAAACAGTTGTTCTATATACTATTGTTATTTCAAACAATTTGACAAAATATCAATTATTCAAAATTGATATTCTGATAAATCTTCTTTTAAAACTTATATAATTTCTGTATATTCATCGAAGAAATACAACAGGCTCCTGTTGTATTTCTTTTCAAGTCCACTTATATAGCTATTAACAAATCCATATATATGTGGTAAAATTATCTAAAATAATATGTGAAATTGCGAAGAACGCCGTTATTCTAAACAGGATAATTGTGTTCTTTTTTGTTTTTTATTAAGAAATATATTTAAGCATAAATATTGATATGAAAAATATGAAAAAAAGAGAATCGAACAAATATTATCTTTGCTAATAAAAATCGAATTTATAGTATCGGTAAAATCGAAAAACAATGTCTATTTTAACTGTCTTTTCGTACAACCGAGCCCGAATTCCAGTTAGGTAAAATATTCAGTAAGCACTTCTAGAGAGAAGAGGTGTGTAAAATTGAATAAAAAACGAAAAATTCTTGTATCAAACACTTATAAGGAGTGCAGGTTTATGTCAAAAAAAAATATGTATCCATTATTACTTTTAGGATCGTACATTATAGTTTTATGCACCTGTTTAACATATATCTCTTTTGAGGCTCTGGGAGCAGAAGATATAGTTATCAAAGCTTTTAAACATCTAATTATCTAGCTATTCATTGTTAAAAGGAGAATTGTAATGTTAAAAAAATTATTATCCACTATAGGAGGATATAGTAAACCTTCAATCTCATTGAACAATGGTAAACATGAGGTTACTTTTTCAACCACTACTGATTCTTTTGAATGTATCAAAATATTTTTAGAGAATGGAGGTAAAGAACAATTAATAACTCGGTTAGAATTATCAAATCTAATTGAAGGAGAATTAAAAGAATCGGCTTTAAACGAAGAGGTCCAGTCACACATTATTTCGATAATACCTACCTTGATTAATTTAGCATTTCAATATAATCAACAGACACTAATTTTTCAACATGACATTTTAACTGATCTTAGTCGTTCTGATAATCTGCAGCAAGCGGTCCTTTCTATTTCACATAATAAATATTATAATGCCTTAACTCATATCCTTGATTATTTATTAAGTAATAAAGATTTAAAGGATTCATTGAGTTTTATGGAAGTATACATAGTCTATACTCTCTTAAATAGCATTTTATTTAATACTTTAAAGAACACTGATGCTTAACTATGATTTGTAGTTTTTATTATCACAGAAGTAATCTAAGTGGAATTTATTATGAAGTTACCAGGTATTTAAATAATATGAACCAATCAATGAGTTTATTTAGGAGATAGATCCATAGGTTTGAAATATCCACAATAATATGGATCTGTAATGCTAAAATATAATGGAGGAATTTAATTATGGACTTCAATTTAGATACAACAATATCTATACAAACTTTAGAGAATTTAGTTAAATTACCAATCTATACAGTTGCAATACAAATGAATATGGCTAACTTTAATTTCGAATTACTTACTAATTATAAATTCATTGCTAGCAATAAAGAAGCCGCCATAAAAAAAGCTGCTTCTATGTTAAATAAACTTATACCATTTTTAAAGGTTTACTACGATACAAATGCAAAAGAGTTAGCAATTCAAATTAAAGATAATTACTATTTTAATTGTGTTGAGTTATGGAATTTTGAAATATTTGATGAATCGCAGTATAATCTTGTTACAAATAGAACAACAACTAACCATGCTATTACCCCTAATTGGTATTCCTTCGTTACAAAAGAACAGTTTTATGAGCATCTTGAGATAGTTCATAATAATACAATGCACCCTAATAAACTTGTATTTGAAGCTGTAGGTTATGGAATAGCGCTAATAAATAGTAATTGTAGGTGAGGGATTATATTGACAACTGTTATGTAAAATGGTAATTTTGATTTATATTTGATTAACGACTATTATGCTCAGCCACACGGTAGGGCAATTACTAAACACTTTCTTAATAAGTGTTCTAACGATTCTATTTAGGGATTCGTCTGAACTTTATTTGAGGAAGTGTTTTTTGTCGTTCTCAAATAGGAAGAGAGGAGGGATGTTAATTAACATCTATAAAGGAAGATTCCTAAATAATGTGTCTTTAAATCTGGCGCTGTTGCCGAAAGAGGGGGAAGTAAAATATTTATACCAATACATGATATATTAGTATCCATAAGATTAACACTTTTATTTATAGGTTTAGTCGCATTTGTTGGCACAATAGAGGGTATCACAGAACAATATATAAAATATAGAAAATTAATTGCAGAAGAAGAAGAATCATGTCAACAAGAAACATCCACCTTCTTAACAAAACAAATGATATCAATATTTATCTATAAAATGTTAAGACTACTGTTAATGCTGGTGATTCTTTCAACTTCCCTTATATCCTTGTTTAAAGTCATAATGACTTTTATGGGTATTGAGTTTGGTAGTACTAACTTGAACGCCGTTGTACTAATGACTTCATTTAAGATTTATAAGGTTTTTACTAAGTTGATGCCTGATGTTGTAAATGGTACAGATGAAGCAGCTAATGATGTTTCAAAGTTGTACATCTCAGCTTTAAGGTTTGATGAGTGGCTAAAATCCCTTATTTCATCAATTAGTGAAACAAAAAAGAACTCGACCAATAATAATGATGATACTCAATAGCATGAGTTATTTCATCTTAGGTCGAGATCTCGAATCATTTTAATTATAGTCAGTAACAGAAGCAAAGTCAATTATTCCTTTGCTTCTGTTACTTGATTTGTTATTACCTTCTAACACTCCAGTTACTCGCTCATGTATAACACTCACGCTATACAACTTTCTATTTATTCCACATACTATTTCTATTTTTCTCTTAAAAATAATTTTCCTTAATAAGACATTTAATAATCGACGCCTGATGTTGTAACAGATGAAGCAGCTAATGATGTTTCTAAGTTGTACATCACAGCTTTAAGGTTAAAATCCCCTATTTCATCAATTAGTGAAACAAAAAAGAACTCGACCAATAATAATGATGATACTCAGTAGCATGAGTTATTTCATCTTAGGTCGAGATCTCCAATCATTTTAATTATAGTCAGTAACAGAAGCAAAGTCAATTATTCCTTTGCTTTAGTTGATTTATATGTTAATAAAGTAAAATAAATAATGGAATAAAACATTATTTGTTAGGCAGCAATTTTAAACAAACTTAATTATTTTGGATTACACATTATCTATACTAAGGATGGAAATCAGGAAATAGTATTCAAGAACAGCTAGAGATGCTGAAGACACTATTAGGGGCTTTCATAGTCGAGTGTCCATTCCGATATACCGAAAACTCTGAAAAAGAAAATATAAACAAAAACCGCATGCTAAATAATCCTTTCCAATAAAATTATTCTGTTGGTGAATAATGGGTGTGCTCAACACATAAGGCAATTGGAGAAAATGAAGCAGCTGAAACAGCACAAATGATAAAATAAACAAGAAATTATTATTTGGTGGAACATTGAATCAATGTAGATTTGAGGTGACTAAAGTGTCAGTAAAGCCCTTAAAATTATTCGATCAGTACTCTAGAGAAGAAGTATATAATATATTTGATGGCTACGTCATTTACAATAGGAGATGGGAATTGGGGACTACATGGTTTAGTAAAGATTCCCAAAAGGGAACAAGACTACGTGTTCTTTGTAACGTTTGGTCAAAAACAACTAGGCCATAATTTTGATGAAAGTATAACGGAAGATGGTATATTGACTTGGCAATCTCAGCCTAAACAAACGTTAAATAATAAATTTATAAAGCAATTTAAGTCATAATCATTTAAATATATACCTTCTTTTAAGAACTAAAAAGAAAGATAAGAAAACTCAGCAAGTTGATCCATTTACATACTTGGGACTTGCATACATCGCAAATGATCCTACTAGGGAACAACCAGTTTATTTTAAAATGGCAAATTATTGATTGGGAAGTACCCCCTTCCTATGTATTAGAACGAATAGGGTTAATACTACAAAAATCTATAACTACTAATCATGAGAATATAGTTCAGGATCAGAACCTATTAACAGAATCCAAGGCACCAAGTTCAACACCAAACAAAATAAGCGAATCCAGAAACTTTTTTGCTACTAAAGTAGATTATACTGAGAATAGTAAAAGGAATTTTGAACATGGGCTGAAAGGTGAATTATTAGTAATTAACCATCTCCAAAATGTATTGGGTTACGATACAATCCATAATTCTTTTATAGAAGGTGATGGAGCTGGGTACGATATAGGAGCTATTAAAAAGGATGGTACTTCTATATATAGAGAGGTTAAAAAAACAAAAGGTGGAATCAATACGTCGTTTATGATATCAGCTAATGAACTGGCATTTTCCTCAATTTATGCAAGTAACTACGAATTATATAGAGTCTATGAATATAACCATGAATTTAATTCTGGCAAATTCTTTAGAATAGAAGGTGACCTAAAAGCTACCTTAAATATAAAACCTACTGTTTATAGTGCAAAGTTATAAAGTAAGCAACCATTAGTCAATAAACTAACGGTAGCTAAAAAAAGGTAATTACAATGTCAGACGCATCGAGATTTGTTAAATTGGATAGTTACCTGTCTCGAATCGTCTAAATGTATTTGCTGTAACAATAACTGGATAGTTATTAGTTCAATGGATTTGTTCATGTTATCGAAAACTTTTCATACCAACATGGCTTGAGTGGCTGACAAAGGATGGGGGAATATGTCATATAGAGTAAGTCCTTTCTTAGAAAATGAATGTATAACATGCACTTACAATATAAATAAAAATAAAAGACGTCACCCCCTTGAGACTTATCAAGGGGGTTTCCTCTTTTTGTCACAATGCTTTACATAGTACTTAAATCAGACAAAACTCTATAGTATCCATGATTTTCTCCACCCGGGTTATCTATATGATAGACAATTAAGTCTACGTTCCCGTTTCCATTTATATCTGCGATGGCAATTCCACCACCTTGATTCTCTGCACCGAACCAACCAGGGATTGGAGTCGGGTCGCTCCATCCATTTTGTGGATTTCCATTTGAATCAAGATCCCTTCCAATACGATAGTATCCACGATTTTCTCCACCCGGGTTATCTATGTGATAGACAATTAAGTCTACGTTCCCGTTTCCATTTATATCTGCGATGGCAATTCCACCACCTTGATTCTCTGCACCGAACCAACCAGGGATTGGAATCGGGTCGCTCCAACCACTTTGTGGATTTCCGTTTAAATCAAGATCTCTTCCAATACGATAGTATCCACGATTTTCTCCACCCGGGTTATCTATATGATAGACAATTAAGTCTACGTTCCCGTTTCCATTTATATCTGCGATGGCAATTCCACCACCTTGATTCTCTGCACCGAACCAACCAGGGATTGGAATCGGGTCGCTCCAACCACTTTGTGGATTTCCGTTTAAATCAAGATCTCTTCCAATACGATAGTATCCATGATTTTCTCCACCAGGATTATCTATGTGATAGACAATTAAGTCTACGTTCCCGTTTCTATTTAAATCTGCGATGGCAATTCCACCACCTTGATTCTCTGCACCGAACCAACCAGGGATTGGAATCGGGTCGCTCCAACCATTTTGTGGATTTCCATTTGAATCAAGATTTCTTCCAATACGATAGTATCCATGATTTTCTCCACCAGGATTATCTATGTGATAGACAATTAAGTCTACGTTCCCGTTTCCATTTATATCTGCGATGGCAATTCCACCACCTTGATTCTCTGCACCGAACCACCCCGGAATTTGTTTTATATCACTTATATATGGATAAATTTTCTTTATAAATTGCTTATCAATATCCGATAGTTTATAATTCCATTCCACAAAAAAACCATCTTCAGTCAAACTAGGGTCAATCGCATAGACCATAATTGATTCTTTATCAAAGTGAGTGTAATTAGTAGAATTATTAATTTCAAATATATTCCTTTGAATGGTTTCTTCATTCCACCCTTTATTTTTATAATAATTTTTCACAGCCTCTCTATTCCATTTAATAACGCTAGCAGCTTCAGGACCTTGATGTTCATGATATAACCCTAATGCATGACCAAACTCGTGTAGTACTACTCGATAATATACGCTCTCACTTGTATTAGAAGTAAAACCTTCATAATTCATCGTAGGCTCATTTTTGTTAATCCGTTTACAATCAGTTCCTATACGTGACCAATATCCTCCATTTTCACCTGAATCAAAAGCTATTCTAATCTCAGCATCAGGATGGTTTCCAAAACTAAGTTTTATATTTGCGTACTTTTCCCATTCGCGAGCACAACTTTCTATTTTACTTTTTACTATGGGGTCAACAGGGATTCTTGGGGGGTCTTCCAAAAATCGAACTCTTATTTCGGTGCCTGGTTCCCACAGATAATTCGAGGCTACTGCAAAATACCGAGGCAAACTAGCACCATCACCAGGTTTATTATTAGCAAGAGAAAAGGGGTTATTTATACCGTTAGGAACTTTAGTGCTACACATAATAATATTTTCAATTGACATAACTGTACCTCCTTTAATAAATTCCCTGAGATATTAATTTTTTACTGCTCCACATCACCAATAGGTTAGTAGTGGGCATTAATTGCGCATATTATTCATACAAAATTTTAATTAAGTAATAAGTGTAGACAAAAAAGATACCTACGCTCTTTTGAACTTTTTTATATCCCAGTTGAATCAATCATTTTTCAAAAGAGAGTACTTATTATGTAACTTAAAATATTGATTTTATTTCGATTAATCTCTATCAGAACCCATACCAATAAGGAGTAGATAGACTTTTCCGATTTAGCCTCACTCTTCCTTAGAATTACTTTATCAAGAGAGATTTGTGCTAAAAAATAGAGCATAAAATTCCTATTGGACTATCAAAAATGAAGGAATACTTATATAAAGATACGACAATACTATCACCTCAATGAAGGTAAATAGATATACAATAAAATATCCATGACATATAATTAAATAATCTATATTTGTATTATTTTGCAAAAAGTGGGGGTATTAATTTGTCAGATACATATTTAAATAAAATTATAAATAAGTATCATCTGCCTGGAGAAATAGACGCGTTAACTAAATATTACGTAGTTGGCACTATTGAAAATGAATTAGAATCCTGGGCTGGTTACGATTTAAATAAAATATTTCTTTCAGGTTCAAGATCTAAGGGGACAGCGATAAAGATTTCATCAGACTTAGACTTATTCATTTCACTAAACTCTAATTGTACAGTTACGTTAGGCGGCATTTATAACTCGTTATATAATCATATGAAATCAAAGGGATATGACGTTCGAAAACAAAATGTATCAATTGGTTTGAAATATAATGACCTTTCAATTGATTTAGTCCCTTCAAAAAAACATTCTGGTAATACGAATTTTCATAACCTGTACAAAAATAAAACAAATACATGGACACAGACGAATGTGGAACGGCATATTAAATTAATCAAAGAATCTGGTAGAACCAAAGAAATCATATTGTTGAAAATTTGGAGAAAGTTACATGGATTAGACTTCCCATCAATGTATTTAGAATTATTCACTCTGGAAGCATTAAAACACAAATCAAAGAATGATTTAACTAATAACTTTTGGTTCTTATTGAACGAGCTAACAACTAATTTTAAATCGAAACGGATAGTAGATCCTTCTAATACTGGTAATATTATCTCTAATGATTTAACAGAGTCTGAGAAAAATCAGATTGTGAACAAAGCGATAGAGTGTACTAAAAAAGGATATTGGGAAGAGATTATCTGGTAATAAGGGAGGAACATATGATGACAATAGATATTAAAAACCTATTCTATAGTTTACAGCAACAAATGCAACAAAAATTGGCTACTAATAGAGCGTTTATTACTCATCCTGGGTCTAAGGGAGATACTCTCGAAACCAATTGGATAAACCTATTATGCGATTATCTACCACAACGATATAGTGTGGATTCAGCATTTATTATTGATTATCAAAATAATATAAGTGACCAAATTGATGTAGTTATCTATGATCGACAGTATTCACCATTTGTTTTTAATCAGGATGGTGTTAAGTATATTCCAGCTGAGAGTGTTTACGCCATTTTTGAGGTTAAACAAGATATAAGTAAAGAATATATTATTTATGCGGGGGAAAAAGCCGAAAGTGTAAGAAAATTACAGCGTACTTCTGCACCAATCCCACATGCAGGAGGATTCTATAAACCTAAAGCATTAAATAAGATAATCGCAGGTATATTAACAGTAGGTAGTGTCTGGACACCAGGATTAGGAGAGCCTTTTAAAGCACATATTACAGCTTTAGATGGCGATCAGAAATTAGATATAGGGTGTTCTTTAGACACTGGTTCATTTAAATTTGATGATAAAAATCAGCTGGTTACAAGTACCACAAAAGAAAGTTTGATTTTCTTTTTTTTAAATTTGTTGATCGAATTACAAAAATTAGGCACTATCCCGGCTATGGATATTTTGAAGTATGCCGAATCATTAGAATCCATTTAAAATAATAAGATTGGAGTTTGCAATGGTCATCTATAAAGGCAGCATTGAAATTGAAAGTTATTTTTCTGATGATTTAAAACGCAGATATTACTTGAAACGTATATATAAAACTGATAAGTATTCAAATATAAATAAACAAAAGCTTTGTTATTTATTGATCAACCCGTCATATGCTGATGAGTTACTATTTGATAAAACAAATAGGTTAGCATCAAATATTGGGATACGTGAACATTACAGCGAAATCGTTATTTTAAATATGTATTCTTTAATTACAAAAGACACTAGTATTTTAAAGAAAAGGAATACACTAAATGTTGCGAATGATCCAACTAACGATCAAGTAATCCTAAATGAGTGTTTAAGTGCTGAACGAATAATATTGTCGTGGGGTAGGGATACACAGTTTGATGATAGACGATTGCAACTGTTAAATTTACTAGAAACCAATGGCTTACTTCAAAAATTATATAGAATTGTATATACAAGTAAAGAAAACATCGTATATGATCCAGCACATTTGAGTATGTATCTGACTGACAATCCTTATAATTTCGAAATAAAAAAATATGGTGAATGCGAAGGTTTTGTGTGAATGGGAAGAAAAAGAAAATCGCTAATAGAAAAATCTACTACGCTTTTCCTTAGCATAGACAATGAAACATTATTTTTATTGTGTAAAAGGATGAATATTCACCCCGATAAATACGCTGAGATTTTCGATTATGAAACAATTAAGTTAATCAATCAAAAAATCAAAGAAATTGTAAAACAACATGTAAAATAAAGATTGATTAAAGATCCTGTGTTGATATGCAGGATCTCTTCTTATCCCACAATCGGGCCAAGTTGTGGAATAACACCTAAATATCTTGGTTGCATTTAGTAGAGCTTGTGAAATCATTTACTTAATAAAGCAGTATAGTTTAAGTATTACTGCTTATTAAATAAAAATCGAGCCATATAATTTTATTAACCTCTCTTGGGATGGTTAACAAACTATCAACGTAGAGAGGCAAAAAAGGAGAATCAATATGGCCCAACTTTATAATATCAAATACCTATAAGAGGTAAAGAATTACCACAAAGGTAAATGTAAAAAAACTAGATATTGAGAGAACACTATAATTAATATAAAGGTGTTTGGTAATAGTATCTTATTTTACTTTTGGTCTGACATCAGCAATAAATGATCGGATAGTGTAATTTTTGTATGAATAGGTAGGCTGAATCCCTTTCCCGTTATCTCTTATTCTCCCATCAAAGACAAGGAGAAAACCGAGGTGTGTTTGTTTGTTTTTTAAATAATGTGTTAGCTGATCAATTCCTGAAACTGCATATCCCTCAGAATAACCTCCTCCACACATCTTCAACTCAATAATTGTCTTTAGACCATTTTCAAATCGTAAATAAACATCTATTCTTCCCGCACCTGTATCAACTTCTTCAATTGCTTCTACTTTTTCTCCAAATCGAGATTTTATGAAAGTGTGTAATAGATTTTGCCCATGTTGTTCTGGTGAAGATACCCATTTATGCCCCTTTAGTTTAGAATCACTTCTCCAAAAACTCATCCGTTTGTCATATCCAATAAATCTTACGAAATCTTTCAAACAATTTTCTAAGGATGTAATAGTAACAGATTCTGAAGGAAATATAGTTGCTTGGGTATCTGGTACATTTTCCGATGTTCCGTTCCAATGATCCAATGCCTTCTCCATATAATTACTAATATACTCAGCTTCAGGATTTTTCTTTTGCGCAATTCGAAGTATCGGAAGAGCTTTACCTGATTCACCAGCCTCAACTAATGATTTACCATAAGCAAATAAGATTGATGGTAAATCCCCAAATCTTTTTCGTTGTTCTTCTAAAAACTTAACTGCTTCTACCCATTTTTCATTTTTCCAAAGTAATGCGAGGTAGTTTTGGCTACTAGGGAAAAAGAATGGATTATAGGTTAGTGACTCTTTAAACCAGAATAAGGCTTTATCATCTAATTCAGTTTCAAGATAAATACTTGCAAATAAATTGCAAATAATTGCCTTTAAATTGGTATTTACTTTTGGTTTTGAAGATTCTGCCCAAGCCTTTTCAGTTAACTCCAGTTTTTCAATGAAAGGCATAGCCGGATTCGTAATGACTCTGCCAATCCAATAGGATGCAGTTACTTCTGCATCGTCATACTCCATCACTTCTTGTTCCATTTGTTCAAGTTCAGAATATTTTTTATGAGCCAGTGCTTGTGACAATCTTTTCCTAAATAAATAAGTTGATTTATCCTGATCCAGTATCAGCTCCTCAAGCTCCGAAATCATATCCTCGTATTTTTCTTTATAGGTTTTTTTCCATCTTTGCTTTGTTTCGAAAAAAATAAGGCAGCGTTAAGACTAGCAATCATTTGAGTTTCAGAGCCCATTGGAACATTTTTCCCCCTAAGAGTAACCGATCTTTTGGCTTCTTTAACTGCTTCATCAATTTTACCCCAATTGTGATAAATTGTAGCTTTATTCAATGATAATGAAGCTATCCATTCTCTTTCTTCAATGTCTTCCAAATTTAAAACATCAATAGCTTCATCAAGATATTCAATGGCCTTTTCGGGATGGGTTTTCTCTACACTTTTTGCTAATCCAGTTTTACTTGTAATAAACTGCTTTTTATTTCCGTCTAACAAAAATGCTTCTGCTGCTAGGGACTCATGATAACATGCATCCGGATTGTCAGAACCGAGATTAAGGGCTAAGCCTCGATGTGCCCATGCCGAAGTACCATAGTCGTCAGTGGATTCTTTTAAAATCTCTTGGTATATATTATATGCTAGCTCCTTTTTCCCAAGTGTTGACGCAGCATTTGCTTTTATTAAAAGTATGTTTCTAATCAAAATCGGATCTGAATGGTTTCCAAATTCATCTATATATACAGAAGCATCTTCAAAAAGAAGATTAAATAATCCAGTTTCTTCTCCCAGAACAAACTTAATTTCATCTCATACTTATCTATAAGGAATAACTCAATTTTGAACAATCTTTTTTCAAAATGGAGTTTTTGAGGTTGCTATTAGATATGGATTGAGGGATATTTATTAATCAACCTTTATTCCAGAGCTATAATAGTAAATTAGATATACCCCTCAAAACTAATCTCTTTCCATTCATGAATTGCATGCTGATCTGTTTCTAAAACCTTTTCCATATAAATGATAGTCGTTTCTATCTTTTCATGACCGAGTGATTTCATAATTTTATATATATCTGCACCATTTATATGAGAAATGATTGCAAATGCATGGCGGAATATATGAGGTGTGATGACTCTTTCACTTTCAAGCTTTGAAAATTCTCGCTTAAATACTTGATCCAAATAACTAGGTGAATAAGCATTACCCGTTTTTGTAGTAAGTAGGGGAGACGTCTTTTCTGCCGCTTCTATTGGAGCTAAGCCCCTAATTCCGCGAAATTTTTTAATACTTACTACTACTTTGTCTTTTAAAGGAATTCTTCGCCATTTTCCGCCTTTTCCTAAGACATCCAGGTAATAACCACCTTTTATCATATCCTTTCGCATATGCTCCACGTTTAACCTACATAACTCTTCATTACGCATACCAGTAGTAACTAGTACATGGACCAAAGCAAACATTATTGGATTATTATTTTCTTCAAAATATCGTAGTAGTTCTAACACTTCAGAAGGCCCCATGTCTCGATTAGGGCGATCATTACTAGTCACGCTAATCGATTTAAAACCATCGTGTAAACGTTCATGGATGTATTTATTTTCATATAACTGTTTGAAAAATCCTTTTAAAATGGTTGTTTTCCTCTCAAGTGTTGCTATGGAATAACCCACCGTTGCTTGTTTCTGCAGTTCTTGTGCGTCCTTCTCTCTTATCTTTTTCTTCACGTAAGGGCTATTGGTAGCAAGCCATTCCTGGTATCTACGAATATGCCGAGGCTGCAATGACTTAAACAAAGAATTCTCCTTCATCTCTGATATATCTACACCAATTTCGTCACTGTATAGTAAGAGATAGTTAAGAAACTGCTCGATTTCTGCTTTGTATTTTAATGTAGACCGAGTGCTGCGGCCACGATTACTGTATAACTGTTTCGAATGATAAAGGTACCACAATACCATATCTCGATCAGTAAAATACTCAAAACGTGGCATATTCTTGGTTTCAGACTGTTCTGTTAAATTAAGTAAATACTGCATATGCTGATGATCAAAATTTAAGTTGAAGGTATTATTACCTGGAAGGTTGCTTTTTGGGTTTTTAATTTCCACATTAAACCTCCTAAAAAGATAAAGTTTAGATTTGGTGTCTTGTAAGTAAGACATTAGAATCTAAACTTTTTATTTTTATTCAAAAATAAAAAGTTCTAATTTTAATCCCCCAATTTGAGGTTTAGCATACTCAAATCAAAATTGTTAAATATCTTAAATTAAGCACCTTTAATTACAGAAAATTAAGAACTTACTGTAATTAATCTATTTCTATATATTTACCAATAAATTAATTGTACTACAGACATAAATATAGAACACCTAAAAAAATAGACCATTTATTTATTGTGATTATATATATATATATTATTACATTTATATTATAAACGTATTTATAAAACAAATTTAATAATTGGTGTCCAATTTAGAGAGCCTTGTATTTCAGAAGATGGTCTTGCTCCTCAATATGGTGGTCAACCACAACAACAGTTTAGTGCCAAGCTTACCAGCAAAATCACCCATATGACTCTACCGAATTATTCACGTATAGAGGAAGATTCCTTTGCTAATAGCAAAGTGGCAAAAGAAGTATCTGATGATAACTTCCATTTTAGGTTTTTAAGGAATTCCATACATTAAAGATTCAAGTTCAAAACTGTTCTTCGTTTTTGAAAGACGGAAAATGCGATATTCAAAGGAATCAAAGAATTAGAAGGTTGTTAATTACTGAACAATTTGAAACCTAGGCGTTCTGAGACGACTTGAAAATTCGGTTGTCGTATAATGATATGTCTCAATTTGTCTCACAGAGGTCTTTACAAAAACAGGGAATACATGAAATTAAGGTACTTTTTATATTTCAAGAAGGGAAGTGTTCTAATAGATTTAAACTCAAATATGGTATTAGAAGAATTAATATCTGGTCTTTCATAAAAAAAAGTTGAATATTTACATTTTGTCTATAAAGTCGTCTGCATTAAAATTATTTAAAACGTATGAGTAAATAGCAGTTTTATAATGTTGAATATGGTTATGCCTTTCCACCAATTCCACAGTTAATGATTAGTACACGAATTAGAAGTAAAGCGACAATACACCGCAGTTTAAAACAATTGGTTGAAGTGGGTCTAATAGAGAAAAGAAAAGCAAAGTGGGGAATAATAATTATTTTGTCTATAAACCATTAGCAAAAAAAGAATTATATAGTATTTTTCCTGATAAAGTTGAACAGTTAAAAGAGTTTGAAACAAAGCTAATGTAAACAGCTGATCATGACAAGGAACGTTTCCTTAGGTAATTCCATAACAGGACGACCTAAATGTTTACCTTTAGCTTTTGCCACCGATATTCCCTCAGCCTGACGCTGTTTAATAGTCTCACGTTCCTGTTCTGCCAACCTCTATGATAATGTTGTTAATCATATCTATAATCCATTCTTGCCCCTTAGGAACGTCTTGCATAGTGGTTGGAAGGTATATGATCTTCACTCTAATGCCCTCATTCTTGAACTGTTGAAGGTACTCTTTTATTTGCTGTTTGTTACGTCCTAGACGGTCAATAGACTTAATAAAAAGGGAGTGCCCAATAAGGATAAATTGTCAAACCTACATGAAATAAGGATATCTTAAAGGGGCATTTAAAGGGGTCATCTCTTAGAATGTCTCTTTTTTGTTCTATTTTATAGTCTGTAATTTTCAAATGGAAATATTTCTATGTAATACCTTGTATAATATTGTAAAATATTGTGGGTTGTGAGATATTAAATAGGAGTAAGGTTCCAGTTAAATGACCTCACGAGGTGTTCTAATCAATGGTACATATTTGTATCTACGGTGATTCCTACGGGAATATTCCATCCAAACCATCGGAACCTTACTCAACCAATTAAAGAGGTGAAAATGTTGGTACAATCGACTGAAACTAAAAAACAAGAAACTGAATCAAATGATATTGAAAAAGAAGAACATACACATTTAGATGGGATTAAAGGTGAATCTGAAAAGACTAATATAGAAGAAAATAGCACTAAGAATATTGATAATACTCTTTTAACTGTTATCAAAGAAATATTTACTGAGATGAATAAGTCAGAAAAGCATGATAGTATTATTTTAAATGAAATTAAAGACATATTAGTTGGATTAACTACTATTGAAAAATCGGATGAAAAGTCGGATAAGGAAACTAATCTTATTAACGAGATTACTCATTTTAAAGATAATAGAGTATGGGTTACTAAAAAGACCAGGATGGAATCAGAAGCAAGAATGAATAGTAACAATGTTTTTTCTTTATTTGTTGTAAATTTTTACACTTTAATTGTTTTAGCCTTATCAATATTAGGTCTTGTTATTTCTGACAAAGATATGGTAGACAAGATCACTGTTCTAACTTTGATTTCCTCTGTGGCTTTATTTGGAATATCCCTGTTTGTATCCTTATTCAGTTATAAAGAAAAAGCAATAGCTTATAAACAGTGTTATTTAGATTTGACAAGAATTGAAAGTCAATGTCAGGATCTCTTACTTGATGATTTAGATTATCAGAAAAGATTTTATAAGTTTAATGAAATTAAAAAAGAGTACAACCATATATTAGAGAAAACTGATAATCATAGTTATGTAGATCGGTTGATTTACCTAAAAAACAATAAGAAGTTAAATACACCAGAAGATCAAAGTTCCTATAAAAAATATAAATTCACAAGTTGGACTTTAAAGATATCGATTTTTATAATCCCGTTTATTGCACTTGTTTTATTATTTATTTGGAAGTGATTTAAAAATGCCATTACCAGCTTATTTACATTTTAATCATATGTATAAAATAGAAAACTTAAAAGACCTATATGATAAAACAATCCATTATAACACTGCTTCGGGGATAGATAGAATGGTTAAGAGAGTGTTTGATAAAAATATTGATACTCATTTAAGTACAATTAACAGAAAAGTTTTAAATGGTACATACAAATTTACAGCATATAAAGAAAAATTGTTTTTAAAAACTAAAAATAGTTTTCCTAGAGTTATATCAATTCCTACTATTAGAGACAAAATAGTTCATAAAGGATTGCATAAAATAATTCAAGAATCATTTTCAATAGATCAGCCATTAGTGCAATCAGTAATTGGTGATATGAAAAATGAATTAAATAATTTCGATTCTTTTATAAAAATAGATATCAAAAACTTTTATAATAATATAAATCATAATATTTTGGATAGGAAGTTATCTAAGAAAATTAGAACCCCTCTTGTTAAAGATTTGATTTTAAATGCTATTAGAACTCCGACAGTATCGAAAAACCATTTAAAAGAAGATAGCTTATATTCTAACATTGTAGGTGTACCGCAAGGATTGTCTATTTCAAATATTTTAGCTGAAGTATATTTTTTAGATATGGACAAAAAATACAAGTGTAAACGGAAATTCCGTTACTATAGGTATGTTGATGACATACTAATCTTATGCCAAGAAAAAGATATAACTAAAATTAAGTCTGATATTTTTAAGGATATAGAAGAAGACCATAAATTGAAAGTAAATAAAGATAAGTGTAGTCAAGGGAGAATAGATAAGGTTGGCTATGATTTTTTAGGATATAGAATTGAGAAATTGAAGTCAACGGGGGATATAGGCTTAACAATAAAAAAATCTACAAAATTAAAGTTTGAAAAATCAATTGTAGATATGTTTACACGTTATCGTCATACAAAAACAATTTCACCTAGTGAATTTATTTTTTATTTAAATAATAAAATAACTGGTTCCATCAGTAATAAAGTAAATGGAACTTCTGAAAAAGAAAAGAAGTATGGATGGGTATTTTTCTATTCACAAATAGACGATAAAAATGTTTTTCGTCACTTGGATTGGTTTGTAAAAAAACTAATTGAAGACTTTAAACTTAAGGGGAATTTTAAAGGGTTAGTAGTTAAGAGTTTTTTAAAATCATATTATGAAATTATTTATAATAGGTCAAAAACAAAATATATTCATAGACCTGATGATCTTACCATTGAAGACAAAAAGTCTTTATTGTTAGCTACGTTTAATGTTAAAGAGAGATTTATTAAAACGGAAGAACAAATTGAGAGATTTTATTATGCAAAGGTATATAAACCAATAAAGTTGTTAGAACAAGATGTACAAGATATTTCTTGAAAATTTCTGTTCTACCTCAATAATAACTACTATGCAAAGGCGTATCCCATCAAGGGGAACGCTTTTATTGTTTTATTTAAATTCTACATATTTTAATTGACGATACTAGCACACCCACAGACACAAGCACACAGTCCAGCACAGCACCACAACACAGCGAGGCGAGGCAAGGACAGACACGACGACAGTGACAACGAACGATTAAAAGAAAGAAGAACAAACAAAAGCAATGAATACTATTTATTATGGTATATTTTTCTTATTCATGGTAAAATTACACAAAGTAAAATAAGGAATCTTCCTTCTGCGGGTTGTTCAGGAAAAAATTATAAGATAAATATAAAGATTACTAAAAAATAACCCATGGTAATTATATACCGTGGGTTGATTTTGATTTTATTAATTATTTACTATACATTCTACAAAACGCTTATACTTGCTTTTCTTATTTACTGTATATTTTATTTCGTTAATATCCAAATATTGCATTATTTTTTCAGAATCTAATTCAGACTCCATACCTTCAAACTCCATTTCATAAAATACTTCCCCATTTGGATAGATGGTATAGTCTAGATCACAAATATACTCATTAAATAATAATTTTCTTCTTTGATTTTTTATAGAACCAAGAAGTTGTAGTTGATTATTTTCTAATTTTTTCTTTATTGAGACTGGTATTTCATTATTTAAGTAAGTAATAATTTCCTCTGGATTCTTTTGATATTGGTTAAAATCAGTTCTTGAAATATTTTTTTCAAGCTCATTTGAAATAGTAATATCACTTAATAAATCATTTAATTTAGTTTTTAAACATAAAAGCAAATTTCTTTCATTTTCTTCTCTTATTCGAAGAGTAACACCTAATTGATTTAATGAAAACTCATTAGTATCAAAATAATAATTAATTTGATTCAGCGGATTAGTGATTTCTTGAAATGAATTCACAAAAAAAGAATAATCCTCTTTATTTAATAACAATTTTAATTCCTTTTCATAAGACAAGTAAAATCGCTCCCCTTTCTTAAATGCTTATATATTCTATCACAAATTAGATTTATTCTATATTATAATTATGTTAAGCTTAATTGGTAATATTTTTAAAAAAACAGGAGGAATGGA